>CAZDYW010000009.1:19591-23236 GCA_964509655.1 uncultured Anaerolineales bacterium | reverse complement strand
GGGATCAAGGCGTCGATTCCCAGGCATTATACAGGGAATCGACCGTACAGCAACCGGCTAGCGCAAAGCATGCTCTTGCGCTACAATATCGGCCATTATGTCCAAATCAAAAGAGAAGCACTCATCCGCAAGCTCCCACGTCGCTCGCTCGGCCGTTCTGGTCGCCTTCTTCTTCACCATCGACAAGCTGCTGGGCGTGGTGCGCGACGCCGCCATCGGAAGCGCCTTCGGTGCCTCCGCCGCGCTCGACGCCTACTACGCCGCCTTCGAGCTCCCCGACGGGCTTTTCACCATCGTGGCCGGGAGCGCGATGGCGACCGCGCTCATACCCGTGCTCTCCGCCCACATCAGCCGAGGCGAGCGGGACGAAGTATGGCGCCTGGTCTCGGCGGTGATCAACTGGGCGCTGATGATCGTGGCGAGCGTGAGCGTGGCAGCAGCCATCCTCGCCCCCCACATAATCCGCGCCGTCGCGCCCGGCTTCGACGCCGCGACGACGGCACTGGCGACGCAACTGATGCGCCTCGTGTTGCTCCAGACGCTAATATCCAGCGCCAGCGGCATCGTGATGAGCGTGTTACAGGCCCATCAGCACTTTCTGCTCCCAGCCGCCGCGCCGCTCTCCTACACTCTGGGCCGCATCGTTGGGGCGCTGATTCTGGCCCCGCGCTGGGGCATCTTTGGACTGGCCTGGGGCGGGCTGGCGGGAACGGTGGGCCATTTCCTGATCCAGGTGCCGGGACTGATCCGCTATCGCGCCAGATGGCGGCCCACCCTGCGCCATCCCGACCTGCAGATGGTACTGAGGCTGATGGGGCCGCGCATGCTGGGCCTCGGCGCCACCTATTTGAACTTTGTGCTGCCCACCTTCCTCGGCTCGCGGCTGGAGCCGGGCGCAATCTCGGCCTATGAGTACAGTTGGCGCTTGATGCAGTTTCCGGAGACCATCATCGGCACGGCGCTGGGACTGACCGTTTTCCCCACGCTCTCGGAACGGGCCAATGCCGTCGACCAGGAGGGGCTGCGTGACACAGCATCCTGGGCGCTGCGGTTAGTGCTGGCACTGGCCATACCGGCAGCGGTGGGGTTGGTAGTGCTGGGCCGCCCCTTGACGGCGATTTTCTTCCAGCGCGGCGCCTTCGACGCTGAGGTCACGGAGCGCGTCTATTGGGCGCTGCGCTTCTTCGCCCTGGGGCTGGTGGCACACAGCGCGCTGGAGGTGGTCAGCCGGCTCTTCTACGCGCAGCGGGATATGTGGACGCCATTCTGGGCCGCGCTGATCGGACTGCTGACAAACGCGGGGCTGGGCTGGTTGCTACTCTCGCCGCTGGCCCAAGGCGGCATCGCGCTCTCGAACTCACTGGGGGCCGGGCTGCAAGTAATCATCCTGCTGTGGGCAGCGCAGCGACGGCAACACCAAATGCTCGATAGAACGTTCGGCGTATCATTGGCGCGAACCACGCTCGCCTCGGCACTGATGGGCGCGGCAGTGATCGGGCTCCGCAAACTGCTGCCCGACGTTGGAACACTGGTCACCGGAGCGAGCGGGCTGGCAACAGGGGCCGTGACCTATGTGGCAGCCGCGCTTCTGCTGGGCAGCGATGAGTTGAAAGAGCTGGCGGCCTTGATTATAAAGGTTCACTAGAGAAATGGGCTAGAGCAGGAATATTTCCCAAAACAAACCTTAAAATTCCCAAAATTAACCCAAAAATCACCCTCCAGACATTGGAAAAAAAGTAAAAGTGGTGTATAATGAGGGCCAAGTGGGGCAAAGTGGGGCGTAGTGGAGTAAAACATTCATGAAGTGCACTTTACCACTCACCACAAGAGGAGAAAAGCGAAAGGATGTTCCTAGGGGAATTTGTCCACGTCATCGACGACAAGGGACGCTTGACCATCCCAGCCAAGTTCCGGGCCGATCTGTCCGACAATTTTGTAATCACGCGCGGAATTGATCGCTGCCTGGCCATCTATCCCATTTCAGAGTGGGAAAACTTGGCTGAGCAAGTGAGCAAGTTGCCGATGACTGATCGGCGAGCCCGCGCCTTCCGCCGCTTGGTCTTCGCCAACGCATCCGACGTCACCCTTGACAGTCAAGGCCGCATCCTCATCCCTCCGCGTCTGAGAGAATATGCCCAACTCGATGGCAAAGCCATCATCGCAGGACTAAACACATACATCGAAGTATGGAGCCCAGACACCTGGAGCGAAGAGCGTGAACGTGTCGAGGGAGAGGAAGCAGATATTGAGGAATGGGCAGCCTTGGGAATCTAAAGATATGCCACCTCAAACCGATGAGCACAAAATAAAGGGGCGTGATATTCACGTCCCTGTTCTTTTTGATGAGACGCTTGAGGGCCTCCACGTCAAACCAGGAGGACGGTATATCGACGCCACCGTAGGAGGCGGGGGGCACGCTTCCGGCATCCTGAAAGCGGCATCGCCCGGCGGGGAGCTGCTGGGATTGGACCGAGATCAGAGGGCACTGGAAATCGCCCGCAGAAATCTGAAACCGCACAGTGGGCGGTTTGATTTGGAGCATGGTTCCTTTGTACAAATGAGGGAGATCGCACAAGCTCATGATTTCGCACCGGTGGACGGCATCCTGCTCGATCTGGGCCTTTCGTCGCTCCAACTGAACGATCCCGAACGAGGCTTCTCTTTTATGGAGGATGGGCCGCTGGATATGCGCTTCGATTCGACGCATAGCGGCACCACCGCAGCAGAGCTGATCAACAGCCTTTCGGCTGAGGAATTGGCGGAGATTTTTTATCGCTATGGTGAAGAGAGACAATCGCGCCGTATCGCGAAAGCCATCGTCGATGCCCGCCCTTTGTACACGACGAGAGAACTCGTCTCCACCATCAAGAAAGCGGTAGGACGACGCCGAGGAAGGCTCCATCCGGCCACGCTGACCTTCCAAGCATTGCGCATCGCGGTCAACGACGAACTGAAAGCACTTGAGGAAGCGTTGCCCCAAGCAATCGATTTGCTCAAGCCAGGGGGACGGCTGGCGGTGATCAGCTTCCATTCCCTGGAAGACCGCATCGTGAAACACTTTATGCGCCGTGAAAGCCGTGATTGCATCTGCCCACCGGAGCTGCCAGCTTGCATGTGCGACCATCAAGCTCAGCTAAAGATTATCACGCGCAAGCCTATACGTCCGACAGTAGAAGAGGTAGAATCAAATCCGCGCTCCCGCTCAGCACGGTTACGAATCGCACAACGGTTAGATGTAGAAAATGTCCAAGAGTAAACCGCGCTTCAAGAAAAATGATCAGTCCTTCATCCAGTGGGTCACACACGGTGCAAGGCGGGGCGGCATCGAGATGGAACCGCGCACTATGACCTACTTACTGATCACTTCCGTGGCATTGGTGATGATAGCCGCCCTTTATCTGATGCTGATTAGCCGAACGGCGGCTACAGGACGTCACATAGAACATCTACAAGCAGAACTTTTTCAGCTTCAAAGAGAAAATGAGCAATTAGAGGTAACAATCGCCGAGGAAAGCACAACAACCCGTTTGCTGGAACGGGCGAATGAGCTAGGCTTTGTGCCGGCCGAACAGATAGTGTTCATCGATTGAACCACGTAGGGGCAACCCTTGTGGATGCCCTTTTCGACACGCACGGGCGGGCACG
>CAZDYW010000009.1:0-19491 GCA_964509655.1 uncultured Anaerolineales bacterium | reverse complement strand
AGACCCGCCCCTACAAGGCAAAAACTATGGCAGAAGGACCAAAACGCCGTCTGATCTTACTGAACGTCCTATTGATCGGCGCACTGCTGGTAATCGTGGCCCAACTGGTGCAAGTGCAAATTGTGAAGCACCAGTTCTACAGAGAATGGGCCAAGGAACAGCGCATACGCGCCGTCACGATGGCGGAACCGCCTCGAGGCGTGATCCGGGACCGCAATGGCTACCTGCTGGCCGGAAACGCGGTGATATATTCCATCGAAGCCTCACCCGCCTATGTGGCAGATAAAGATCAAACTGCGGCATCGCTAAGCCCGATATTGCATATGCCAGAATCCCACATCAAGCAGAAACTGGATAGCGACACCCTGTGGGTCCAACTAACATCTTCCATTTCTCCAGAAGCGAAGAATCAATTGGAAGAATTGAATCTTCCAGGGGTCACAGCGCGGCCCAAATGGCTGCGCGAATACCCAGAAGGAGCGTTGGCCTCCCACGTGCTCGGCTTCTACAGCGCAGCCGAGCGCGGCTACTACGGGATCGAGGGCTTCTACGACCCGCTCCTCCAGCCACAGCAGGTGGAACGAGAGGGACCGGTAGATTCTGCCAACTCCCCTGTACCTTGGGCATCCGCTCCGGTCACATTGCCCCAGCCGGGAACTGAACTGATCTTGACATTGGACCGAACAGTGCAGGCAATAGTCGAAGAGGAGCTCACTCGCGCCGTTCAGGAGCATCGAGCAGAGAAGGGAACGATCATTGTCATGGATCCGCGCACATTCGAGATTCTGGCGATGGCTAGCCTACCCGAATACAACCCTGATAAGTACGCCCAGTTCGCCGATGATACACCTTGTCCATTCGAAGATCCTGCCATCAGCCAGCAATATGAGCCCGGCTCGGTTTTCAAAATTCTGACGCTAGCCGCCGCCATCGAGTCGGGGCTGGTAACTCCGGAGACCACATATTACGATCCCGGTGAGACAGAAATCGGGGGGCAAATAGTTCGAAACGCATCACCCCAATCCTACGGCGAACACACAGTGGCCGAAATTCTGATCGAATCGCTCAACGTGGGCGCCGTGTGGCTCAGCAAGCAAGTTGGCCCTGAAAGATTCTATAGATATGTGCAGGCATTCGGCATCGGGCGTCCGACTGGCGTCGATCTGGCGGGCGAGATAGCCGGACAGCTATGGCTGCCAGATGATGCCGGGGATGGGTCCTATGAGAATTGGCACATCTCCTATCTGGGAGTCAATTCTTTTGGGCAGGGAGTGGCCGTGACACCTTTGCAGATGATCACGGCTGTGGCGACAGTGGCCAACGAAGGCACCCGGCTGCGCCCTCACATTGTGAAGCAGCGGATCGCGCCTGATGGCTCCGTCTCCTCCTTCCAATCGACGGTCGAAGCCCAAGTGATCGCCCCCCAGACAGCGCACACGCTGATGGAGATTTTAGTGCGTGTAGTGGAGGAAGAAGTACACCAAGCCGAAGTTGATGGATACCGGGTGGCAGGCAAGACGGGCACCGCCCAGATCCCCATTGCCAGCGGATATGAGGAGGAAGACACCATCACTTCCTTCGTCGGGTTTGGGCCAGTTCCCAATCCACAGCTTGTCATTCTGGTCAAGCTAGATCGGCCTCAGACCTCGACCTGGGCATCCAAGACTGCCGCGCCTGTTTTCCAACGGCTGGCGACGCGGCTTTTCACCGTCCTCAGCATACCGCCTGGGGAAACCCAAACGCTGGCAGAGATAGACCAATGAGTAGACATGCTTAAACAAAAATTGACTTTGGGAAAAGTGATTGAGGGGCTAACGGGGGTGCAAAGTGCGCCGACCAAAAGCCTTGCCCGCCCCATCTCGCGCACGGTGATAGATTCGCGGGATGCAAAGCCCGGAGCGCTTTTCATCGCGTTCAAGGGGCGACAGGTGGACGGCCACGACTTCGTCGCCGATGCATTCTCGCGCGGGGCAATAGCGGCCATCGTCGAGCGGGATGTCGACTCCGAAGCTCCGACACTGGACGCAACGGACCCCGCCGCAGTTAGATCGATTCAATCTCTAAAATTGGATCGATCTGTAACTCCCTTGGTGATCAAAACACCCAACACGCTCCAGGCGCTCCAGCGAGTGGCCAATTTCTGGAGAGGCTGCCAGAAGGAGCTAAGAGTGATCGGCATCACTGGAAGTGTGGGGAAGACGACGACCAAGGAGTTGGCGGCAGCGGTATTGGCACGCAGATACCCAACGCTCAAGAGTGAGGCCAGCTACAACAATGAGATCGGCCTGCCGCTCGCCCTAATGCACTTGACAGATGAACATAAGCGGGCAGTGCTGGAGATGGGGATGTACGACGTGGGCGAAATATCCGATCTGGCACAAATAGCACAGCCTCACGTCGGCGTGGTGACCATCATCAGACCGGTCCACTTGGAACGGACAGGCTCATTCGAGCGCATTGTAAAGGCCAAGACAGAGTTGGTAGAAGCGCTGCCCCCGGCGCCGGAGGGAATAGCGATCCTCAATTATGACGACCGGAACGTGCGCGGTATGGCAAAGGCTACAGAGGCCCGCATCTTCTATTATGGCCTTTCGCCAAAGGCCGATCTCTGGGCCAACCACATCGAGGGCCTAGGGTTGCAAGGCATCCGCTTTCAGTTGCACTATAGAGACGAAACGCTGCACGTGCGCATCCCCTTATTGGGGCGCCACTCCGTGCATACCGCACTGCGGGCAGCGGCTGTGGGCTTGGTCGAAGGGCTGACTTGGCAAGAGATCATCGAGGGCCTGCGGGAAGTGGAGCCGTCGTCGCAACTTCGACTGGTCGCTGTCTCTGGGCCGGAAGGCGCGACCATCCTGGACGACACCTACAACGCCAGCCCGGCCTCGACCATCGCCGCGCTTAACTTGCTCGAAGAGCTGGATGGACGTAAAATTGCCGTTCTGGGCGACATGCTGGAGCTAGGCAACTATGAAGAAGAGGGTCATAAGAAAGTGGGAATGCGGGCGCTGGAGGTAGCGGATGTCCTCGTCACCGTTGGCTCGCTGGGCCGGATCATCGGCGAGACCGCGCTGCGTTGGGGCATGCCCGCCGGTCGAGTGCATATTATGGAAGAAAACGACCAGGTTATCGCCCTGCTGAAAGAAATAGTGACCGAGAATGATGTAATTCTAATCAAAGGCTCAAGAGCCCTGGAGATGGAAAAAATTGTCACAGACATAAATATAGCCCCCCAACAAGAGGACTGAATATGGATTTCGCGTTGCTCCTGGCAAGCATTTCATTTTTATTGGCAGTCGTGTGGGGGCCGTTGCTGATCCGTATCCTACACCATTATAAGATAGGCAAACGCATTCGCATCGACGGCCCTGATAATCATCAATGCAAGATGGGAACGCCGACTATGGGCGGGCTGATGATCGTCGTGCCGGTCTTGCTCATCACGGTAGCGCTTAACATTTACAATTTACTGGGGCGCACACTGATCGGGCGCTCCATCCTGGCGCCGATGGGCGTCTTGCTGATTTACGCCATCATCGGTGCGTTGGATGATCTCGCCGGAGTACGCGGCGTGCGGCGCGGCGAGGGGCTCGCGGCATGGCGAAAGCTGCTGTGGGAGGTTCCATTGACGCTGGGGCTGGCCGCAATTATGCTGCTTCAGGACCTCCAGTTCGCGGGTCAGGTCGGCGTGCCCGGCGTGCAAAGAATGGTCGACATAGGCTGGGCCTGGGTGCCCATCGCGGCTTTCATCATCCTCGGCTCGGCCAACGCGGTCAATCTTACCGATGGGCTGGACGGGCTGGCCGGGATCATCGTCGCCAGCGCCTTCGCCGCCTACGGGGTGATCGCGCTGCTCCAGGGTCAGTATTACCTGGTGCGCTTCTGCTTCACCGTGGTCGGCGCTAGCTTCGCTTTTCTGTGGTATAATGCTCACCCGGCCCAAATGTTCATGGGAGACACCGGCAGTCTAGCGCTGGGCGCCACTCTTGGCGTGGTGGCGTTGATGACGGGGCAATGGTTGCTTCTGCCTTTGGTGGCCTTGATACCCGTGGCAGAGACCTTATCCGTAATTTTGCAAATACTTTATTTCAAATACACCAAACGTCGCTTCGGCAGAGGCCGCCGGATTTTCAAGATGGCCCCCTTACACCACCACTTCGAGTTGATGGGCTGGTCGGAGACGCAGGTGGTGCAACGCTTCTGGTTAGTGGAACTGCTGGCCGCGATGGCCGGCGTGGCACTAGCGCTATTTTAGATTGATGAGTTGGTAAGTTGGAAGGAGAAATGTTGACCGACAAGCAAGTACTTATCCTCGGGCTGGCCCGCCAGGGCACAGCGCTAACGCGCTTCTTGGCGGAGCAGGGCGCCGAGGTAACCGTTTCGGACCTAAAGGACAAAGAAGCTCTGGCCGATCAGATGGCCGAACTGGCCGATTTACCCATCCAATACTCACTGGGCGAGCACCCAATCAGCTTACTGGACGGGATCGACCTGCTATGCATCAGCGGCGGGGTGCCCTTGGACATTCCCATCATCGAGGAGGCACGCGAGCGCGGCATTCCGCTGAGCAACGATGCACAGATATTTATGGAACGTTGCCCCGCCCCTATCATTGGCATCACGGGCTCCGCGGGCAAGACGACGACGACAGCGCTGGTGGGCGAGATGTGCCGCGCGGCTGGCTTGCGCACCTGGGTCGGCGGCAACATCGGCAATCCCCTCATCTGCGATCTGGAGGAGATCAAGCCCAACGACTGGGTCGTGATGGAGTTATCCAGCTTCCAGCTGGAGATAATGAAAGTCAGCCCTCACATTGCCGCCGTGCTCAACATCACACCCAACCATCTGGATCGCCACGGGACGATGGAAGCTTACATCGCCGCCAAGCGGAACATCCTATCCCATCAGACAGCGGAAGACTTCGCACTGCTGGGATATGACGACGCTAACGCGCGGGCCTTGGCCCTGGATACGGCGGCGGATCTATTCTTCTTCAGCAACGGTGCCGAGGTGGAAAGAGGCGCCTTCAAGACCAATGGAGAACTGACGCTGCGGATGGACGAAGAGGATCAAACGATCTGCAAAACCTCGGATGTAAAACTGCTGGGCGATCACAACTTGCTGAATGTGTTGGCGGCATGCGCGTTGGCCGGGCAGGCGGGAGCGCCGATAGAGGCAATGAGAGAAGTTGTCACCAGCTTCACCGGCGTCGAGCACCGGCTGGAACTAACGCGGGAGTGGGAGGGTATACGCTGGTACAATGATTCCATCGCCACCGCCCCAGAACGTTCACTGGCCGCGCTGCGCTCGTTCAACTCGCCCATCATCCTCCTCGCTGGCGGGCGCGACAAGAAGCTACCTTGGGGCGAATTTGCAGACGAAGTGGTAAAACGTGTAAGACGAATAATCACCTTCGGCGAGGCCGGGCCGATGATCGCCCACACCGTTGAACAGAGAAGCAGAGAGATGGGACATCGAAATGGCGCAGCGCTGGAGAGCATCACGCGAGTATCAACTATGGAGGAAGCGGTTTCAGTGGCAGCAGATGCAGCTCGACAAGGGGATGTAGTTTTACTCTCCCCAGGTGGGACCAGCTATGATGCATTCCAGGACTTCGCTGAACGTGGCGATACATTCAAGAAGCTGGTGTGTGGAATGAAGAATGGCGAATAGCAGATTGGTTCAATCTCAGAGATTGAACCAATCTAGGAACAGCGATGAAAAAACAAAGAACGCGCGACAATGTTGATTATGCTTTAGCCCTGGCAGTCGTCGGTTTGGTAATCATCGGCTTGATGATGACCTACAGCGCGACCTTCGACTGGTCCTACCAGAAGCACCAAGATTCCTTCCGCATCGCATCAAGACAGTTTATGTGGGTTGGGCTAGGCTTGGTCGTGATGATAGTCACCGCCTCGATTCCCTACGAATGGTGGCAACACATTGCCGTACCAGTGATGGGAACTACGCTGTTATCCCTGATCTTGGTGCTCTTCCTGGGCGATGACCGCTTCGGCGCGCGACGATCCTTCTTCAACGGATCGATCCAACCCGGTGAATTGGCCAAGCCCGCTGTAGCCATTTACGTAGCGGCCTGGCTGTCCTCCAAGGGAACCCAGATCCGCGACGTAACTTACGGGCTGGTCCCCTTCGCCGTGCTGATCGGTGTAGTGGCTGGGCTGATCATGATGCAGCCGGATATGGGCACTGCCACATTGATCATTTTGACCGCCATGGCGATGTTCTTCTTCGCCGGAGCCGACATCTTCCAGTTAGCCGTAGGAGGCGCCGCAGCCAGCGTGACCCTTTTTCTCCTGGTCAATCGCTTGAGCTATACCAAACAACGCATAGACTCTTACCTGATGACGTGGCGCGATCCAATGAGAGTCAGTTACCACATCAGACAGGCGATGATCGCGCTTGGAAGCGGCGGGTTGCTCGGCGTAGGGTTGGGACAAGGGCAACAGAAACTGGGCTACCTACCCGCCCCGCACACAGACAGCATCTTCGCCGTGCTGGGCGAGGAGGCCGGATTGGTTGGCTGCCTGTTCGTGATTGCCCTGTTCGTGCTTCTCGCCTATCGCGGCTTCAAGATCGCCCTAGAGGCCCGCGATGCCTTCGCCGCCATCTTGGCCTGCGGGATCACCTGCTGGCTGACCTTCCAGGCGCTGATCAACATCGGAGTGATAACTGGACTGATCCCTTTCACTGGAATCGCCCTGCCCTTCGTCAGCTTCGGAGGATCGGCGATGGTTACATCACTTTTCGGAGTCGGGATGCTGCTCAGCATATCGCGAGGCCGAAAAAGCGTGAAACAAAACATCTACCCCGAATTCAAATTGGACAAGAAACCGCCGCTTCGCTTACGCAAAAAACCTGGTTTCTGAGACGCCAACATGCGAATTTGGATTGCTGGTGGGGGAACCGGGGGACACGTCTATCCCGGTCTATCTGTAGCACAGACACTACGCGCCGAAGATAACCCGGAGATCATATACATAGGCAGCGTGGGCGGTGTTGAAGAACAACTTGTAGAGCGGGCTGGCTTACGCTTCGCAGGCGTACCAGCCGGAGGGGTACACAGCGTAGGTCTATGGCGCTCTCTGCGGAACATTATCAAACTAATACAGGGATGGAAAGCGGCCTACCGGCTGGGGAAACGAGAGCGTCCGGTCGCCCTATTCGTAACCGGCGGATATGCCAGCGTACCGGTGGCGCTAGCCGCCTGGACGCTTCGCGTACCCATCTTGGTCTACCTACCCGACATCGAGCCTGGACTGGCGGTGCGCTTCATCAGTCGATTAGCTACACGAATAGCAGTGACGGTGGAGAATTCAAGAGCATACTTCCCCACCCACAAAGTCGTGGTAACCGGATATCCGGTGCGCCCCACCTTCCATGAAGTCGAGCTTGACAAAGCCCAGAAGACACTAGGGCTGAGCGCAGATGAACCCGTATTGCTCGTAATGGGCGGAAGTCGAGGGGCACGCAGCATCAACCAAGCGCTCATCAGCGTGCTGGAAGAGATGCTGGAGCTAACGCAAGTGGTGCACATCAGCGGAAGCCTGGATTGGCCCTGGGTTGCCGAGCAGCGCGAGGCTCTTTCGGATGAAAAAAAGGCCCGCTACCACGCCTTCCCATATCTGCACGGGATGGGAAAAGCACTTGTGGCCGCTGACCTGGTCGTCTGTCGGGCGGGAGCATCGACGCTGGGCGAACTGCCTTTCTTCGAGCTACCGGGAGTTTTGGTGCCATATCCACACGCATGGCGCTACCAGCGGATCAATGCTCAATGGCTGACTGAGCAAGGGGCCGCGATCACGCTAGACGATGAAAGTATAGCACAGACATTACTGCCCACGGTGCGAGAATTACTAGCAGATCACAGGTTGCTGGCACAAATGGGAAAAAGAGCACGAAAACTGGCGCGCCCCGGCGCCGCGAAGCGCCTGGCGGCGGAATTAAGAATGATGAATGATGAATAGCGAATGGCGAATGATAAGTTGCCGTCATTTGAAATTCACAACTTGTAACTTGCAACTTGTAACTTGCAACTTGCAGAGGAGAATCTGATAATGGTGCCTCTAAATACCGTCTTCTGGGGCTTGGTTATCTTGTTCGGGCTAATCGGTGCCCTGCGTGGGTGGGCAAAAGAGATCATGGTCTCCTCCAGTGTCCTGTTGGCGATGTTCATCCAGCAAATCGCTGGACAGTACATCCTGGGGCCACAAAACCCGTATCTGCCGATACTACTCAAGGCCTCAGAAACAGCCCCTCCCGGGACATACAGCGAGACACAATTCTACATCTGTTCCGCCCTGATGCTCCTGTTGACCTTCTTTGGCTACATTGGCCCAGCCTTAGCAGCCCGAGTTGGCGCTAACATGGCACGCGAGCGCCTACAAGAAGCTGTTCTCGGCTTCTTCATGGGATTGATCAACGGATACTTGATCTTTGGGATGCTTTGGTTCTACCTGGGGAAGGTCGGCTACCAACTGGGCGGCATTCAACCGCCACAGCCAGCCTCACCCGCAATGACAATCGCTTCTACTTACTTGTTACCTATTTGGCTCACGACACCGATGCTTTACATAGCGATTGCCGTAGCCTTTGTGTTTATCATCGTCGTCTTTGTTTAGGGCCAAGATTTTAATTCCTGTTTAGAAGCTGAAGGCGATACAGTAAGCCATTTATCTCACCTATCAGTAAAGGGTAACTATCCGACCTGCTCTAGCCGGGGAGCCTCCCCGTAGACTTGCCAAGGCTGATCTGTGACTCTGCATATAAATCACAGAACACCGACACCAGGTCTAAGTTTATCCCCCCTCTGAGCGAGCGGCTGAGTATTCACAGCACGGTATTAGAATATGGACGAAAAAACCCACGTTCATCTAATCGGCGTAGGGGGAGCGGGACTTTCGGCCATCGCCCGCGTACTGATGGAACAGGGCGCGAAGGTCTCTGGCTCCGATCTGGTTATCTCACCAGTCGCGGAGATGCTGGCCCGTGATGGAGTGCGTGTGTTCGCCGGGCATAAAGCGGAGCATGTCAAAGGAGCCGATGTAGTGGTTTTCTCATCAGCGGTACCTGAGGATAATGTAGAGGTCCAAGCAGCCCGCGCGGCCGGCATACCGGTGATGGGACGCCCCGAGTTCCTCAATCGGATGATGTCCGAATGGAAAGCAGAACACGAAGGATGGAGGGTGGCAATTGCCGGTACCCACGGCAAGACGACGACGACGGCCATGATCGTCACCATCCTGCTGGAGGCCGGACGAGACCCGACATTCATCGTCGGCGGGGTGATCGACCGACTGGGAAAGAACGCTCACGCCGGGCGCGGGCCGCAGTCTTCCGAGTTCGTCATCGAGGCCGATGAATATGATCACACCTTTCTCAGCCTGAAGCCCGACGTGGCTGTCATTACCAACGTTGAGCACGACCACCCAGACTGTTACCCGACGTTCGAGGATTTCCAGACCGCGTTCGAGGAATTCGCGGCGCTGGTGCCATCGGATGGCCTGTTAGTATCTTGCTGGGACGATCCAGTAGCCCGTGAGATCGCCACTAACCGAACTTCAGGCCCGGTCGCGCTTTTCGGCCTGGAAGAGGGAGCAACCTGGCGAGCCGAGAAATTGCGCCCTAATTTCGCCGGCGGGGTCGATTTCCTGATCACGCGAGAGGATGAGATGCTGGGCTTGGTGCGACTGCGCGTGCCCGGAAGTCACAATGCATCCAACGCGACAGCGGCCATGGCGGTGACGGATTTTCTGGGCATACCATTCCGCAAGGCCGCCGACGCACTGACGACATTCCGTGGAGTCAGGAGGCGTTTCGAGATCAAGGGCGAGACCCAGGGTGTAACCGTGGTTGACGATTACGCCCACCATCCAACGGAGATCAGAGCCACACTCCAGGCCGCCAAGGAGCGTTTTCCCAAGCGAGCGATATGGGCAGTCTGGCAGCCCCATACCTATAGCCGCACTCAGGCGCTGTTGAATGACTTCACGCAAGCCTTCGGTTTGGCCGATCACGTCATAGTGCTGCCCATCTATGCCGCCCGCGAGAAAGACACCTTGGGCATTGACAACGACTTGGTGGCGAAAAAAATAGAACACCCTGACGCCCGCCGCGCAGACTCACTGGAGGAGGCTGTAGCACAGTTGAAGGCCGAAGTGAAAGAGGGCGATGTGGTACTGACTCTGGGTGCCGGTGACGGAAATAGAGTCGGCGAGTGGCTTTTGGAGTAGGTTGCGGGTTGCAGGTTACAAGTTGCGGGTTGAAAATGGGAAATGACGAGCTGGCTTATGGGTTGACGCGGATTTGCGAGGCTGGGGTAGTGCCCAGGCATCGTATGCGCCGTGACGAGCTGCTGGCGGGCTATACTTCGATGCGCGTCGGCGGGCCGGCCGATCTGCTAATCATCTGTGAAAGTGTGGATGAGGTAATCCAGACTATAGCGCTGGCACGGCAGTATGAAGTGCCCTGGCGCATGTTGGGAGGCGGCTGCAATGTCCTGGTCGCTGACGATGGGATCCGTGGATTGGTGATCATCAATAGGGCGTGCGAAGTTACTTTTGGCAATAAAATACAGGCTGATGCGGGCCTCAAGCTGGCTGTGCTAGCCCGTAAGTCAGTGGAACGCGAATTGATGGGGCTAGAATGGGCCACGGGATTGCCTGGCACGGTAGGAGGCGCCGTGGCGGGAAACGCTGGCGCTTGCGGGGGCAGCATCGCCGATGTGCTGCACAGCGCGACGGTGCTGGAGCCGAACGGCGAGGTAGTCGAGAGATCGAGCGAATGGTTTGAGTTCGAGTACCGCAACAGCCGGGTCAAGCGGAGCGCGGGAAAGAGCAAGCCCGTGATATTGAGGGCGACATTTAGAGCGGAACGCGGCGCACCCCAGGCACTGAAGGTGCGAGCGCAAGAGATACTGGAATGGCGCCGGGAGCATCATCCGAGTGAAGCGACGATGGGCTCGACCTTCAAGAACCCTCCGGGGGATTACGCCGGGCGTTTGATCGATGAAGCTGGCTTGAAGGGACACACCATCGGCGGAGCTAAAATTTCTGAGAAGCACGCCAATTTCTTCATCAACACCGGCGAAGCCACCGCAGCGGACATATGGGCGCTGATTGAGCACACGCGCTCGGAAGTTAAAAAACGATTTGACCTGGAATTGGAACTGGAGATTGAGCCAGTGGGAAAAGGGGAGTTTTATGAAGCATAAGATCCGCGTCGGCGTGATCTTCGGCGGACGCTCCGGGGAGCATGAAATATCCCTCGCTTCGGCGCGGTCGGTGATGGAAGCGATGGACAAGGAGAAGTACGAGATCGTGCCTATCGGCATCACAAAGGAGGGACGCTGGCTCGCTTCCGGCGATCCGATGAGGGCGCTGGAGGCCAGCGACGAGACAGCGAGCCGTCCGGCCACCTTGCTAAGCGGCCCCACGCAACGCGGCTTGATGCGGATTGAGGAAAAGGAAACAACTATCGAGGCCAAGAGTTTGGCCGAATTGGACGTCATCTTCCCCATCCTACACGGCCCCTACGGCGAGGATGGGACAGTGCAAGGCATGTTGGAGCTCTCCGGCCTACCCTACGTGGGCGCAGGCGTGACCGCATCAGCGCTGGGCATGGACAAGTCCGCTTTCAAAGACGTGATGCAAGCACACGGCTTGCCCATCGTAAAACACGTTATGCTCAAGCGCAAAAGCTGGGAGGCAGATCCAGAAGGGACAATCCAGATAATCGAAGAGGAATTGAGCTATCCAGTATTCACCAAGCCAGCAAACTTAGGTTCCAGCGTAGGGGTCAGCAAATGCCACGAGCGAACCGGGTTAGAGGCCGGGCTGAGCGAGGCCGCCAGATATGACCGCAAAATCTTGGTCGAGGAGGCGGTTCCAGCGGCAAGAGAGATTGAAGTCAGTGTACTGGGCAACGACCAGCCCATCGCCTCCGTACCGGGCGAGATCATCCCCAGCCGAGAGTTTTATGACTACGAGGCTAAGTACCTAGATAGCGGCAACAAGGCATCGGAATTGCTCATCCCTGCTCCATTGACAAAGGAGGTGACTGAAAAAGTACAGAATCTGGCAGTACGCGCTTACAAGGCAATCGATTGCGCCGGCATGGCCCGGGTCGATTTCCTGCTCTCCGGAGAAACGACAGATGCGCTGTATCTCAACGAATTAAACACCATACCCGGATTTACGGACATCAGCATGTACCCCAAACTATGGGAGGCCAGCGGGATCCCATATCCGGAGTTAATCGATCGGCTGATTGAACTAGCACTCGAAAGGTACCGAGATAAAAATCGCTCGGCGGTTTCCTATCAACCAAAGAGCAAGTAGATTGCAAATTGCGGATTGCGCCGCTTCGCTTAAGGCAAATCTACACAACTTATGAAGGGCGGGAATCAAATGATAAAATCTCGGAAAAGAAAGAAGAAAAACAGAACTTGGCAACAGTTCGAAAGAGCTGGCATGCTTATCCTGGGGCAAAAGCAAGCGCGTCGTCCATCGCTCGCGCTACGCCAGTTACAACGGGCTCTGCTCCAAGTGCTGCCCTGGGTAATAGGTGCATTGATGATAGTAGGAGCTACAGCGTCATGGCTGACGCTCGATGATCGTTTCTACATCTATCAGGCCGAGGTGAAAGGTGCACATCGCCTATCACAAGAAGAAATCGTGCAAGCCAGTGGGTTAAAAGGACTACACATCCTCTGGGCACGCTCCACCAAGGTCGAGGATAAGCTGCTCAGACTACTACCCACTATCAAAAGCGCGGAGGTAAGTTGTAGATTATCCTCCACGTGTACTATCAGCGTTGTGGAGCGACAACCACAAGTGACATGGAATGACGAAGGAAAGGCTTGGTGGATCGATTCCGAAGGCGTTGTCTTCCCAGCAGAAGATGCAGCGGCTGGAGAATCTACAGGGGGCGATGGATGGGTGATATATGGCCCCTTGCCACGCGATGATGACAAAAATGGACAAATTTCGGAGAGCTTGCGTGCCGCAATTTCCGAGTTAGAGCTGGTTCGAGCGGAGATACCCTCAAAGCTAGAGTACACGCCGGGCCGGGGGCTGATGTTCATGGACGATAAAGGATGGCACGTCATCTTGGGAGAAGGTTCCGGGATGGCCGAACGAATACTGGTGTGGAAACGCCTCAAAGCTTATCTCGAAGCACGCAACATTGAACCTCGCTTTGTGGATGTACGATTTCCAAACGCGCCCTATTACTCAATGGTTAATGAGTGGTAAAAACCCTATTCCAAACTGACCGAAAGAAGACGAGGGCACATGATCGTAGGCATTGACGTGGGTACCAGCAAAATATGCACCCTGGTGAGTGAACTGGACGAGAAGGGTAAAGCCAGAGTGATCGGCGTGGGCGTGGCGCCCTCACAAGGTCTGCGCAAGGGCGTGGTGGTCAACGTGAAAGAAGCTACTGCTGCGTTGTCCGAATCGGTCGAAAAAGCAGAGCGTACATCGGGTTATGACATCGAGCAGGCTTACGTCAGCCTCAGCGGCACACATATCTCCTCTCTTAACAGTCGCGGTGTGGTTAGCATCTCTCACCGAGAAAACGGCATCACGGTGGATGACGTGGAACGAGCGCTGGACGCCGCGTGTGCTGTGGCCATCCCCCACAATCAAGAGATCGTGCACGTCATCCCAAGGGGGTACGTGGTCGACGGACAGAGCGGAGTGCGAGATCCTCTAGGTATGCACGGCTTTCGACTAGAAGTCGAGGCCCACATTGTAATTGCATCCGCCACCTCGATCCAAAACCTGGTAAAATGCGTCAATGGAGCCGGAGTGGCTGTGGACGAGCTCGTCTCGGCCGGCATAGCGGCCGGCGGCGCAGTCCTGACAGATACCGAGCGTGAGATGGGAGTCGTGCTGGCCGACATCGGCGCTGGCGCCACCAACATCGCCATATTCATCGATGGCACCATCTGGCACACGGTCACACTGGGCATGGGCGGCGGATATATCACGCAGGACATCGCCATTGGCCTAAGACTCTCCCCAGAAACTGCGGAAGAGGTCAAGACCAAGAGCGGTCATGCTCTTATGGATCAGATTCCACCGGAAGATAACATCGCTATTTTGCCTCTCGGGGAGAGCCAGCGCCAGATAGTACCTCGATGGCAACTTGCAGAGATTATTGAGGCACGGGCTGAGGAAATTTTCGCTATGATCCAGAAGGAAATCAAGCGCTCAGGGTATGATGGTCTACTGCCAGCCGGCGTCGTGTTATGTGGCGGCGCCGCTCAAATGCCGGGCTTGCAGACCCTGGGACGCCGAGTTCTGGGCCTACCGGTACGGATCGGCGAGCCACAGGAATTACAGGGATTGGTGGATACCATCTCCACCCCAGCCCACGCCGTGGGAATCGGATTGATCAACTGGGGCGTTACGGTGGACGCGCGCCCTCAACTGCGCAGGTCCGGCCACGGCTTGGGAAAACGTTTTTTGGATTGGCTGAGAGTCTTTTTGCCAGGGTAATGGCGGACGCACATCCGCTACGGACGTTCTGTCGGCCATCGAGTCTGGGTATTCACACCCATTAAATTAGGAGGAGCCAAATGAATAAAACACCTCAAACAGAAAGCTTTGCACAAATACGCGTAATCGGTGTGGGAGGCGGGGGCAGCAACGCCGTCAACCGGATGATCGAAGAGGGCCTCTCCGGGGTCGATTTTATCGCGATCAACACCGACGCTCAAGCACTCATGCTCTCCAACGCTCCTATGCGAGTGCGCATCGGCGAGAAGCTGACGCGCGGACTCGGCGTAGGAGGAGATCATGACATGGGAAGAGAGGCCGCGGAAGAGTCGGTCGATGAGCTATACGAAGTCCTCCAGGGCTCCGATATGGTCTTCATCACCGCCGGTATGGGCGGCGGCACGGGCACCGGTGCAGCTCCGATCATCGCCCGCGTGGCCCAGGAAGCAGAGGCATTGACCATCGGCGTCGTCACCCGGCCCTTCAACTGGGAAGGAGCGGTGCGAGCCAAGACGGCGCGATCCGGCATCGAGGAGCTAAAGAAGGTCGTGGATACGCTGATCGTGATACCCAATGATCGATTATTGGAGATCACGGACAAGCGCGTCAGCTTGCATGACGCATTCTCCCTGGCCGACGATGTGCTGCGGCAGGGCATTCAGGGCATCTCTGAACTGATCACGGTGCCCGGCCTGATCAACCTCGATTTCGCCGATGTGCGGACGATCATGTCCGAGGGAGGCGCAGCGCTGATGGCAGTCGGCAGAGCGAGCGGTGAGGATCGGGCGGTCAAGGCAGCCCAGGAAGCCATCTCCAGCAAGCTGCTGGACGTGACGATTGACGGAGCACGTGGCATTCTCTTCAACGTCACCGGCGGGCTGGACCTGAGCCTTTTTGAGGTCAACGAGGCAGCCTCGATCATCAAGCAGACGGCCCATCCCGATGTCAACCTCATCTTCGGAGCCGTCGTCGACGAGGAAATGCAGGATGAGATCCGCATCACGGTCGTCGCGACCGGCTTCGATCAGACACAAGCACCCCCGCGATCGGCGAGCGTCCGAGAAGTGCGCAGTGAGCCGATTGAGTTCCCTGTGCCATCCTTCGACAAGGATGATGTGGAGATTCCGGCCTTTCTCCGTCGCCGCAGTTGATTCCTTGAGGAATGAGAGGAATCTCCATAATTCGAGAGGTTGCGGCCGATCTCTGCCCAAGCCGCACATGGGCACGGTTGCGAAATCGGCCTGAACCTAACTGCAAACGGGCGGGGGTAATGAACCGAAAACGAAAGAGAAAACACCATACGGCGCGCACTTGGTAAGGGCACAGCGAGTTAATGTGCCCTTACCAAGAACGCCTGCCAAGCAGGCCATTGTAAAATTACACATCCAATTGTAGGTGGAACAGACGCCTCCAGCCTGCCTTTCCTCACACGCAACCCGCCCCACCCTAACCCCTAGGAGAATCGAGCGATGAAATGTCCTTACTGTGGCGACATTCACACCCGCGTCGTGGATACAATCCGCAAGGAGCAGAGTATACGTCGACGACGGGAATGCCAAGCATGCCAAAAACGCTTCAATACGGAAGAACGTGTCATCCTGAACACGCCGCTGGTGATCAAACGGGATGATCGCCGGGACGAATTCAACCGTGAAAAAATCCTCTCCGGGCTGCGTATCGCCTGCGCTCGGCGTCCCATCTCGGCCGATGCCCTAGAACGGGTAGTGGACCGTGTGGAGGAACATATCTACCGAACGGGTCAAGCGGAAATCTCCAGCCGCGAGATCGGTGACCTGGTCATTGAGGAGCTGAAGGCTCTAGACCCTGTCTCTTACATCCGCTACGCAATTGTATTCTTAGGGTTGGAGGATCTAGAGGAAGTGAGAACAGAGGTCAACCGGCTGCTGGAAATGGAGAAAGAAGAAAATGAAAGTTGAGCTCATCGCTATCACCCGCTACCTACGAGGAAGCGGCACGCCGGAAGAGCTATTGGAGCACGCAGGTCGCGTCTGCTATCGCAGCGAGAGTCGAGGCGAGCCGGGCAGATTCCTGCGAGCACGTATTCGAGAGGGCCACGAGAGTTTGATCGAGCACGCCTCGGCCACATTCGAGATCAGTGGAATTTCAAGAGCTGCTTCTCACCAACTCGTGCGGCACCGATTGGCCTCATACAGCCAGGAGAGCCAGAGGTATGTCTCGATGTCAGATCCGGAGTGGGTGCTCCCGTCCGCCGTCGAGCATAATCCAGAGGCTCGGGCTATTTGGGAGGAATTCGCCGATAAGGTAAAGGATGTCTATCAAAAGCTGCGGGAGATGGGAATCCGCAAGGAAGATGCCAGATTCACACTCCCCAACGCGGCTGCCACCCGCATCGTGACGACGATGAATTTCCGGGAATTGCTCAATGTGTTTAGAGTGAGAATCTCTCCCGCCGCCCAATGGGAAATTCGGGGTGTCTGCGTGCGAATGTTGGAATTGGTATACCTCGAAGCCCCAAACGTCTTCGGCGAACTGCGGGAGGAGCTAAAAACAAAATACCCTGCTTTCTTTGAGGACGTGTGATTGTCCGAAAATGGATCAAATCAGATGGAGGTGATGATGTCCAAGCAAACAGGCTCACGCAACATCTTCGTCGAAGCGCTGCCCAATCTGCCGATGGAGGATCAGCCCACGGAATTGGTAGAGCGTAAGGGAGTCGGGCACCCAGATTCTATCTGTGACGCGATTATGGAAGCCGTGAGCGTGGAACTCTGCCGCGCTTATCTGGATCACTTCGGCAAAGTGCTCCATCACAACATCGACAAGGGGCTCTTGGTGGCGGGAGGAGCCACGCCCGCGCTGGGAGGCGGCAAGGTGGATGAACCGATGCGCCTCGTTTTCGGCGACCGAGCGACGTATGAATACCATGGCAAAAAAATCCCCGTGGGGGAGATCGCCAAAGCCACGGCCAAATCCTGGCTACGGGGCAATCTCCGTTTCGTAGACCCCGACGCCCATGTGGTATTTCAGAATGAGATCAAGCCCGGATCGCCGGAGTTGACCGACATCTTCGAGCGGGAGATAGTGGGCGCCAACGATACCTCGGCCGGGGTGGGCTATGCGCCTTTATCGGAGACGGAGCAGTTGGTTCTGGCCGTCGAGCGCTACCTGAATTCCACCGCCTTCAAGGCCGCCCATCCAGAAGCCGGGGAGGACATCAAGGTAATGGGCTATCGCTTCGGGCGCAGTCTCACGCTCACCATCGCGCTGGCTTTCGTGGATCGCTTCATTCCCGACGAGAAGACTTACTTCGCACGCAAGAACGCCATCCAGGAACAACTGCAAGGCTTCGTGGAACGACAGGCCCACGCGCTGAAGCAGGTCACGGTGGACATCAACACGCTGGACGAACAGGGGCGTGGGATGGGCGGAATGTATCTGACGGTGCTGGGCACCTCGGCCGAGGGCGGCGACGGCGGGCAAGTGGGACGTGGGAATCGCGTCAACGGCGTGATCGCCTTCAACCGCCCCTCCACCACCGAGGCCGCAGCGGGCAAGAACCCGGTCAGCCACGTGGGGAAAATCTACAATCTGCTCAGCCACGAGATCGCCAATCACATCTACCTGGAGGTCGAGGGCATCCGCGAGGTGACGGTCTGGCTCTGTAGTCAGATCGGCCACCCCATAGACCAGCCCTTGATGGCGGCCGCCCAAGTCATCCTGGCCAATGGGGTCGATTTGCCAGACGTGAAGGCTCCGGTCTCCGAGGTGATGGACCAGGAGCTCTCCAGCATCCAACGCTTCACAAATCGGCTGACCAAAGGGGAGTTCACAGTGTGGTGAGGTTAAGGTTGAGGGTTAAGGTTGAGGGCGAAGATGTGAACTTGACACCTCACAAAGAGTCTGATAAAATGTGTTTCGCTAGGGAAAACCTCTTTCTATACAATGAAACCCACTGCTTGTTGCAGCTGTAACACTCTCCAAGAGTAGTCCCTTCTCACCGACAGGCAAACCTCTCTCTAGCAAGTTGCAACCCACGTGCTTACAACTTCTGCGGGGTGCGAATCCGAAGCAGTTATCCTCTCTAGAGGAACTTTTTAATGAATGAAACGCGATATTACATCGAAGCCTTGGATAGAGGATTGCGCATCCTGGAGGTCTTTTCGGAAACAACCCCCTCGCTAAACTTGACTGATATTGCCTCGGCTACCCAGCTCAGCAAAAGCACAGCCTTCCGTTTCACATATACGCTGGAGAAGCTGGGCTACCTAAAGCGAGACCCAGAAACCAAACACTACCGTCCAGGGCTGAAAGTACTCCGTCTAGGATTCACCGCGCTTAACAGCTTGGAAGTCTCCCAGGTCGCTCGGCCCTATTTGGAGATTCTCTCCAAGCTGTGCGGCGAGACTACGAATATGACCATCCGCGATGGGGTGGAGATCATTTACGTGGCACGGAATAAGACTCAACAAATAGTCAGCGTCGATCTGCACCTGGGCTCCCGCTTGCCGGTTCATTGCACCTCAATGGGTAAGGTACAACTGATCGACATCCCCCGTGAAAAATTGAAAGTTTTATTAGGAGATAAGCCCTTTCAGAAGAAGGCTCCAAACACGATCACTACATTTGATGAACTAGTTTCAGAATTGAACCAAGTGCGTCAACAAGGATACGCCACGAATGACGAAGAGTTGGTCGCCGGCCTTCGCTCCGTGGCAGCGCCGATCCGAGATCATAACAATGAAATCGTAGCCGCGATAAACATATCCATCCCCGTTGCCCGCTCATCACGCCAGAAAATGGATACCGTCCTTGCTCCTATGGTGATGGATACCGCCCACAAGATATCCATCGCGCTAGGATCAGACATTTAAAATCCGGCGGGTGTGGAAACCTGCCATACTTTTCCTGGAGATACAGCTTTTCCAAATGGTAATAATCACCAAGGGGTCTCTAGGATTTCGCGGGGGTTTCGCTCTAAGGGGATTGC
>CAZDYW010000008.1:0-23239 GCA_964509655.1 uncultured Anaerolineales bacterium | reverse complement strand
AGCACGGGCGGAACTGTTGCAGCGGCGGGACCTGCTGATTCTGGACGAGGTGCCGGAACCAGTGCGCGAGGGTATCCGGCGCATCTTCGGCGAGGACCTGACGCCGGAGGAGGCCGTGGCTCGCATCCTGACCGATGTGCGCGGGCGCGGCGACGAAGCGCTTTATGATTGGACGGCCCGCATCGACGGGCTGACGCTGGACGATCTCGAAGTCCCGCCGGAAAAGTGGCAGGAGGCCTACGACGCGCTCCCGCCCGATCTGAGCGAGGCGCTCCACCTGGCCGCCGAGCGCATCCGCGCCTTCCACACCCACCAGCCGATTTCCGCGCTCTCTTGGGAGACAGAAACGCTGGGCGGTGTGCTGGGGCAACGGGTGACACCACTGGCACGAGTGGGGGTCTACGTGCCCGGCGGCACCGCGCCGCTGCCATCCTCTCTGCTGATGACGGTCATCCCGGCCCGCGTGGCCGGCGTGGACGAGGTGATCGTCTGCACGCCGCCCGGCAAGCCCGACGGTCGCGTGCCCGGAGTCACGCTGGCGGCGGCCCACATCGCGGGGGTGGAGCGGCTATTTCGGCTGGGCGGAGCGCAGGCCATCGGCGCGATGGCCTACTCCACCTCCAGCGTGCCCCGCGTGGACAAGATCGTCGGCGCCGGTGGACTGTTCACCACACTGGCGAAGCGCCAGGTCTACGGTCAGGTGGGGCTGGACGGACTGTACGGCCCGACGGAGACGGTGGTCGTGGCCGACGATTCGGCAGAGCCGGCATGGGTGGCCGCCGATCTGCTGGCCCAGGCGGAGCACGACGTGCTCGCCACCGCCATCCTGCTGACGCCATCGTCCCGCCTGGCTGAGGAAGTACAGACCGAGGTCACCGGGCTACTAGAGAGAGAGAGCCGCGCCGACGTTATCGCGGCATCGCTGGCGGGACAGGGCGGCATCATCATCACCCCAGATCTGGCGACCGCCGTCCGGCTGGCCGACGAGTTCGCCCCGGAACATCTCTGTCTCTCCGTCGAGGAGCCGAACGTGTGGGCCGAGCGCATCCGCAACGCCGGCGGGCTCTTCCTGGGCGAGCACTCCTTCGAGGTACTGGGCGATTACGTCGCCGGGCCGAGCCACGTGATGCCCACCGGCGGCACGGCCCGCTTTGCCTCGCCGGTGAACGTGCTCGACTTCGTCAAACTCAGCAACATCATCGCGCTGGACGCCGACACAGGAACACGGCTTTGCCCGACGGCGGCCCACATCGCGGAGGCGGAATCTCTCACCGCGCATGCCAATGCTGCTTCCATCCGACGCAGTGTCGAACCCAAGGGAGAAAGACATGGACAAAATTGAACCGATCCATCCCAACCTGAACACCATCGCGCCATACAATCCGCCCGACTTGAGCAGGACGGCTGCCCGCGCCGGAGTGGAGGTCGAGCAGTTGATGCGTCTCGACGCCAACGAGAATCCCCTAGGCCCCTCCCCGAAGGCGCTGGAAGCTTTAGCGGCTTACGACGGATACGCCTTCTACCCTGAGTATGAGGAGCTGCGGGAAGCGGTGGCGCGATACGCCGACGCTGCGCCAGAGCAAGTTGTGCTGGGCAACGGCGCCGATGAGCTGATCGATCTGCTGATTCGGCTCTTCGCCGAGCCGGGCCAGACGGTGCTCACCTGCCCGCCGACTTTTAGCATGTACAGCTTTTTCGCCAAGGTGAACCGCTGCCGCGTGCTGGCCGTTCCCCGCCGCCCCGATTTCTCAATTGACGCGGCGGCGATTGAGGCAGCGCTGGAGATGAGCGAGACAGCGGCCCGACTGCTCTTCCTCGTCTCACCGGGCAATCCCGACGGACAGGCCATCCCCCTGGAGAAAATACAGCGGCTGCTGGCGCTGCCCTTGCTGGTAGCGGTGGACGAGACCTATATTGAGTTCGGCGGCGAGAGCGCCCTCTCGCTCCTGCCCGATCACGATAATCTGGTCATCATCCGCACCTTCAGCAAGTGGGCCGGGCTGGCTGGGCTGCGGCTGGGATATGCGCTGCTGGCGCCGAGATGGGCAGCACAGTTGAAGCGCATCTGCGCGCCCTACAACGTCAACGCCGCGGCCATCGTGACCGCCCTCGCTACACTTGAGGATATGGAGCCGGTGCGGGCCAATATAGCCCGCTTGATCGCGGAACGGGTGCGACTGCAAGAATCACTGACGGAACTGGATTGGCTGGAGCCGCTGCCCAGTCAGGCCAACTTCATCCTCTGCGGTGTGAAGAACCACTCGCCGCGCGAGGTGGCCGAGACACTGGCCCAAGAGGGCATCTTGATACGCCGCTTCTCAGCGCCCTCGCTGGCCGGATATATCCGCATCAGCGTGGGGCGACCGGAGCAGAACGACGCGCTTCTGGAAACATTGAGGGGAATCTGCAAATGAGCGAGGAGAGAATCAGCAAGCGCATAGCCAACGTCGAGCGCAAGACCAGGGAGACGGAAATCACGGTATCGCTCGATCTGGATGGCACCGGGGAATATGAGGCATCGACCGGGATCGGTTTCTTGGACCATATGCTGGCCCACGTCGCCGTCCACGGGCTGTTCGACCTGAGGGTGCAGGCGGAGGGAGATCTGCACGTGGACCCGCATCACACGGTGGAGGACGCGGCGCTGACGCTGGGACGGGCCTTCGATCAGGCCCTGGGCGACCGATCCGGCATCGTGCGCATGGGCTCAGCCTACGTGCCGATGGACGAGACGCTCGCCCTCGTCGCCGTGGACCTATCCGGCCGGCCCTACGCGGTGACAGAATTATCCTGGAGCGGCCCGACCGTCGGCGGTTTGCCGGTGACGCTGCTGCCCCATTTCTTCGAGTCCTTCGCCGTCACGGCACGGGCCAACGTTCACGCCCGCGTGCTATACGGGCGGGACGATCATCACAAGGCCGAGGCGCTGTTCAAGGCACTGGGCCGTGCCCTGGATACCGCCACGCGCCTCGATCCCCGGCGCGGCGGGAGCGTCCCTTCGACAAAGGGTCTGTTGAATTGTGAATGATGAATGGCGAATTGCGAATAGCGAGCGGATGCCCTTATTCGCAATTCACCATTCGCTATTTGTTATTCGCTATTCGCTTCCCTCTTCTTGCTGCTGAAGGAAAGAATCGCGCGTGTTTTCCAGCAACGCCTTCACCGCAGGCTCTGCAACCTCGACGTAGTAAGGCGACTGGGACGACTTGACAAAATAGCTGCCGCCCTCGTTCACCTTCGCCCCCACGCGCAATGTCAAAGTATCGGTCATAGTCTCCAGCACCGCCACAGCGTTAGGCTCGTCCAGGCCATATTCGGGCCGCTCATCCTTGCCGAGCGGTCTGGTCAAGTTGACTGAGGCAGCCCGCCGCAGCAAGGCGGTCACCTGCGTCTGATCCAGGCTCTCATCATCCGCCAGATCGGTCATCGTCCAAGTGCCATCCCCGCCCTTCTCTAACTCGAAGCTTCCGTTGGCGTTCTCCAGCCTCATCCTGTACACATCCGCCTGAGGAAAACTCACATAGGCAGCATCGACCCAGGCGGAAGCCTCGGCGTTCGCCTCCCATGTGGTCAGATCGCTGGTCAAATATGCCTCATCCTGACCCTTCAGCCGGAAGTGCAAGGCGCCATAACGCGGCGAGGAGCCGAGATAGAGCGTGTGCTTCTCCCCATCAGTTGTCACGATCTCGACGCGGCGCACGAAGTCATCAGCGGCGACCTGGAGTCGGGCATGGCTGGCGTCGGTGCGCGTCACCAGACGATCAGTGGTCAGCCCGATCAGCTTTTCCAGGAAGGGCGCGATCTTGTCCGCTTGAGCGGGATAGTTGTCCGCTTCCGGCATCACCCAAGCGCCATCGACCTTCTCCAAGCGAATGGAATTACCCTCGGCGTCGGCGATGGTCAAGGCAAATATGTCGCTGACCTCCAGTTCGGAAAACAACGGTTCGCTCTCCACGGCGCCCGTTGATTTCGGCCAGAAGACGAAAACGCCCAGCGCGATTTGAAGTACCAATAGTCCTATCAAAATCTGGTTATGTCGTTTCATAGCTCAACACCTCGTGGAACGTAAAACGTAATGCGTAAAACGTAAGTCGTAGCTGCTCATTGTCGTTCGCTCATTCGCTCATTCGCTCATTCGTCAGTTCCATCGGCTGCTCGTTCTTGCGGCGGGTGTTCCAGACGATGCCGATGACGGTCAAGCCCAACAGGGCCAAGACGTAGTTCGCGCCCTCCCAGAAGGATTGTTCCCGTTCGGTCAGCGGCACGAGCACCCGCGCGTAAGTGCCCCGCGAGCGTATCTCGAGCAGATCGGTGTCCTCGGTGGACCAGGCGACGGCGTTCTGCATCAGCTTCAGGCTGTTGAGATACCGATCCTGTGTCAGGCTGGATGAAAGCTCGAAGACGACATCGTCCACAAACTCGGCGCTGCCGATGACGACCAGACGCGCGTTCGCGGGCGAGGCATCGACGAAGCCGCTCTCCTCGGTGCCGGTGATGACATCGGTGAGCTCGTCGGCCCTGTCCTTGAAGGCACTCTCGAAGGCGCCTTGCACCGATACGGCCAGCGTATGGGACTGCTGCTCGCTCCCCACGGGGAATCCCAGGTCGGGGTAGGACTGAAAATCGGGCTGGATATTGGGGTCGCTCCGCGTCCAGGATTGCGGGCTGGATCGCAGCAACTCGGTGACCTCAAGCTCTGTGTCCTCTTCCCCTTCGAACGTGATCGGCGAGGCCCAGTTGAGCGTCACAGCGGGCAAGTTGGAGACAATAGGACTATCAGACGCCATTCCATCGGGCCGGACGTCCACGAAGAAAGGATAATCCATAGCCTGGATCTCCTGAACCTGGAAATCGCCTACCTCGCGCGTCGTCTGAACCGGGAAGGGCTCATTCTGCGGATCCATCACCAGCGATTGTTCCACCTGAATGCCATAGCTTTTGAGCATATCCTGCAAGCCGCCGTCCAGTGGCTTCAGGCCCAGACCACCGGCCATCTGGTCGATCTGGATGGCGTAGTTACCGGCCGCCGCGACTACCGCTCCACCGCGCATCAGGTACTGGTCGATGGCGAAGCGCTCCTTCTCGGTCAGCCCCTGGGGTGCGACGATGACCAACACGTCCACGTCAGCGGCCACTCGTCCACTGCTCAGATCGACTCTGCGCATCTCGTACTCCTGGCCCAGCGATTCCTGGAGCTGTCGCCAACTGGAGAGCGGCTGCTGCATCTGCCCGAAGGCATTCTGCGTCGGCTCCGCTGGCGGGGTCCAAAGGCCCACCACCTGCAAGAAGCCGGGGGAGGCCCGCTTGAGGGCCGACTCGATGGAGGAGCGCACATCGGCCTCGGTCATCTCGCCGGAGGGGTAAATCACTCTCGGACCATCACCGCCCTCGTCCTCGCCGACCCGCAGGAGCATATGCATGTAGTAACTCTCGTTGGAGAAGAGCGAGACGGCGAATGGTTGTATCTCATACTTCTCGTACAGCTCCTGGCGCGTGACCGGGCTATCGGGCGCGTCAGGATTGATTATCTCGTAGGTGAACTTGCCGTTGGAGCTATCGGCGATATCCTGGGCCACTTTCTGGATCGTATCCGGGATGTCGGATAATTGCTCCGGCATAGTGTCCGGCGTGAGATAGATGGTCAGCTCGGCTGGCTCCTCCAGGGCCGCCAGGATCGATTCGATGCTCTGGAAGCCGTAGACCACCTTTTTGATGGCGCTGGTCAGGTCATATTCCAGGTTGCGCAGCCGCACGTCGACGCTGCCGCCCGGGCCGGAATTGACCTCAATCAGGTCTTGGAAGCCGAGCACCACATTCTGGTCACCGTAGCGGATCAGGATGTCGAAGTAGGAATTGATGACCGAGGTCTCATACCGTCCGGAGACGCGGAAGGGACGGGGCCGAATGCCATAAGTCTGATTGGCCTCCGCCTCCAGCTCCGGATACTTGGCCGGATCGATGATCTCCAGTTTCATCTTACCGCCTGCGGCGACCTCGTACTCGCGCAGCATATCGCGGATGCGCGGGACGAGCGGCGCGAGCAGCGGATGGGTCTTCTCGCTGAAATATCCGCGCACCAGCAACGGCTCCTGCAAGTTACTCAGCAGGTCGCGCGTGGTGTCGGAAAGCGTGTACAGATTCTGCTCGGTGAGGTCCAAGCGCAGAGCGCGAGCGTGCAGGGGGAAAACCCAGACGTTGACCACCGCCAGGTTGATCACCACGAGCAAAGTGGTGAGCGTCACAGCACGGCGATGGGGGCGCGTGCGCTCCCCGGTGCTCCAGCGCTTGCTGCGGAGCGAGGCCACGTTGAGCGCCAGGAAGATGCCCGTCAGCGAGAGATAATAGAGCAGATCGCGCAGATCGACGATGCCGCGCTCGATGCTCTCGAAGCGACTGCCGGAACCGATAGCCCGCAGTATTTCACCCACATCCTCGCCGAAGAAATCGGTCACTCCGCCGGAGCCGATCAGATAGAAGATACCGCATACCAGCACCGTCAGAATCAAGGAGACGATCTGGTTATCGGTGCGCGATGAGACGAAGAGGCCGATGGCAGCGTATGCCGCGGCCAGGAGGATGGAGGCCAGATAACCTCCGATTACGGGCCCCCAATCCAGGTTGCCCAGAATTTCTACCGTGAAGGGCAGGAAAATGGTCAAAGCCAGCGCGACGACGACCAGGGCCATCACGGCCAGGAACTTCCCGACGACCAACTGAATCTCAGAGACTGGCAGCGTGAGCAGCACTTCCAGCGTGCCAGAGCGTTGCTCCTCGCTCCATTGGCGCATCGTCAGCGCGGCGACAAGGAAGATCATCAACACTGGCATCCAGCTAAAAAGAGGGCGCACGTCGGCGATGCCGCGTGCGAAAAAAGTTTCTACCCAAAAGAAAGAGAACAAGGTGACCGCCAGGAAGGCGCCCACGAAAATGAGAGCCATCGGCGAGCCGAAGTAGCCCTCAAGCTCTTTGCGCGTGATGGATAAAGCCTGTTTCATTCTTGCACCTCCGAAGCTGTGGCTAACTCATTAAAGACCGTTTCTAGTGTGCGAACATCCCGCCGCAACTCGCGCAGCGGCCAGCCCTCTCGACGGGCCAGATCGTAGATCGCGGGCGTGAGATCGGCGTCGCTGGCATCCCTGCCAAGGATGCGATAGGCCGGGTAGCCATCTTCAACAGGCAGCATCTCGACACCCTTTACGATGTCCAGACCGCGAAGAGTGGGATAGACATCCTCTGTGACATCACTCAGCACCAGAATCGCGTCTGATGTGGAAGCCAACTGGGAGAGCCGAGCATCGGCCTTGATCTGACCGTTGATGAGAATTATGACCCGATCACAGAGTGCTTCGACCTCGGACAGAATATGGGTGGAAAACAAAACCGTGCTACGCTCGGCCAAGCGGCGAATCAGCCTTCTGATCTCCACGATCTGTGTGGGATCAAGTCCGATGGTCGGCTCGTCCAGGATCAACAGCCGGGGCTTGTGGATGATAGCCTGGGCCAGCCCCACGCGCTGCCGAAAGCCCTTGCTCAGCTCCCCGATGGGACGGGTCAGATGATCGGATAGGCCGGTGGCGTAGACCGCCTCGGAGATGTAAGCGCGGCGCTTATCCTCCGGAACCTGGCGCAGCTCGGCCATCATCTTCAGGTAACCCTGCACCGATAGCTCGTGATAGAGCGGTGCCGTCTCCGGCAAGTAGCCGATCTGGGCCTGAACATCGCGGGTGTGCTCCAACACATCCAGCCCGTTGATGGTCACAGCGCCATCGTTTGGTTGCAGGCTCCCGGTCAGGATCTTAAGCGTAGTTGTCTTCCCGGCACCGTTGGGGCCGAGCAACCCCACGATCTCGCCGGGCGCGATGTGAAAACTGAGCCCACGCAGCGCCTCGATGGGGCCGTAAGATTTGGTTAGATTACTGACATCAATCATAGATATCCTCCGTTTCCACTCCTCCAAGTACAGGTGACTGTGTTAATTTAACCGAGGTGCAACGCACCTTTTGACAAAGCGGAAAGGTTGAGCCCTCTGGACAGCCTGGAAAGCTTTCGCAGGGCCGTTGATTTCAGCTCGAAAGTGCATCGCACCTCTCTGTTCACAGGTGAGTCACAAGACAACTCCCTCCAGATCTAATGAAATGGAAGGAGTTAATTAACAAACCGATTTGATTAAAAGGGACTAACTGAGATACCCCCGTAGCTTGCGGCGATAGCGCGGATGGCGCAGCTTGCGGAGGGCCTTGCCCTCGATCTGGCGGATACGCTCGCGGGTGACGCCGAGCTTCTCTCCCACCTCGCGCAGTGTATAGGTATCCTCGCCCTCCAGGCCAAAGCGCATACGCAGTACACGCACCTCGCGCGGCGTGAGGGCCGTCAGCGCCTGTCTCAGGTCCTCTTGCAGCATGTGGAGCTCAGCGCTCTGCGTCGGTGAGGGTGCTTTGTCGTCCTCGATGAAATCGCCGAACTCGCTTTCCCCTTCCTCATCCACCGGTTTCTCCAAAGAAAGAGGACGCTGCGAAACTTGCAATAGCCAACGCACCCTGGCCGGGTCCATATCCATCTCGGCGGCTATCTCCTCCGGCGTGGGCCGGTATCCCAGATCTTGCTCCAGTTTTCGAGCCGTTCTGTAGAGCTTTCGGATGCGATCACTGGTATGGACAGGGACTCGGATGGTGCGCCCCTGCTGCTTCAAAGTCCTGGTGATGGACTGGCGAATCCACCAAGTGGCGTAAGTGCCAAACTTGGTGCCTCGTCGGTAATCAAACTTGTCCACCGCCCTCATCAAGCCCAAGTTGCCTGCCTGGATGAGATCGAGGAAGGGCAAGCCTTGCCCTCGGTATCTCTTGGCAATGCTGACTACGAGACGAGTGTTAGCTTTAATGAGATGTTGACGGGCTTCCTCGCCCTGCATAACGAAATACTCAAGGTGCCTTTTCTCCTCTGTACCTTTGCCATTCTGAGCTAGCTTGCGCTCTGCCTCCTCGCCCCGCTCCATACGCTTGGCCAAGTCAACCTCTTGCTCATGTGTCAAGAGAGGCACACGGCTCATTTCCTTGAAGTACAGACTGACGGTGTTATCAGCAGCGATGGCGCTCAAATCAGAGGAATCGGCATCCCCATTCTCCTCATCTTCGCTTGATTCCTTGACCGAATCGGCCAAAGCCTCTTTGGCAGCCTCTTCGCTATCATAAACTTGTATACCTTGATCGTAGAGATAAGCGAAAAGATCTTCCAGTTGAAATAGGTCATCCTCCACCTCAGGGAAGGCTTCCAATATCTGCCCCAAGGTGAGATAATCCTGCTCATCCGCCTCATCCAGCAGCGCTTGAATCCGATCAGTTTGTAGCTCCATTTCCGCTTCTAACATTTTGTGAACCCCTCTCTACTACCAACGCACAACGTATACATCTTAAACTTTTCCAAAAAATCCCTCCAAGAAACTTCATAGCGACATTACATCCATATACCCATTGTATACCAAAATTGATCTATAGCAAATCGAAAACACCCCTAAAATCTTAGAACTTATAACTCTTCCGTTCGTGTACAATTGCAACCTACATTTTGACTTGCACATTATCTCATAAGGCCATTAGATGGACATTAGAAACACGTTAGAGTTGCATTAGAATCTCGCTAATTGCCTCCAGGTTGCATTATGAGCACAAAAGGTTTAGAATTGGACAATCCGAAAAACGGGTCCAACACACTTTGGAAATGGGTTGCACCCATTTGCTCAACTCAAACCCTTATTACCTTTCAAAGGAAGATAACATGGCAAATCATAGAAGAAGCACATCTGCCATCATCTTTGCGATTTTATCATCCGTAACCCTGATCTCTTGCACGATCACAGCGGGCATCACGCCCACACCACAAGCGTTATCCCCTTCAAGCACGACCGATATCCCCACGTCTTCGCCGACGTCAACTTCAACGCCCACTTCCACGCTCACGCCCACACCGGAACCCACGCCAACACCCACCAATACCTCTACATCTACCCCCACACCAACTGCCACACCCACGCCATCACTTACCCCAACGCCCTTCACGCTCGACGGGCCGAAACTGATCGAGGTGACTCCTACACTCTCCGACACGACTGCCGTCCCGACACCGGTGCCGAGAGCGGAGATGGCGCCCAACACCATCAACATCGTTGTTCTAGGCAGCGATCGCCGCCCCGATTGGGATGATTGGCACACCGATGTAGTTCAGGTCGTTTCCATCCAGCCAATGCAGCCAGCGGTAACAGTATTATCCATCCCCCGCGACCTTTACGTCTACATCCCCGGATTCTGGATGAGTCGTATCAATTTCGCCGATATGTATGGCGAGCTCTACAATTACGAAGGCGGCGGGCCGGCCTTGATCCAACAGACGATGTTATACAATCTGGGCATCCCGATAGATCACTACGTGCGCACCGATTTCGACGGCTTCATCGGTATAGTGAACGCGCTGGGCGGCATCGAAATCCCGGTGCACTGCCGCTTGCAGGATTATTGGCCATACCCCGACGAGAACGGCGAGTATCCCATCAAGGTGCTGGAGCCCGGCGTGCATCATATGGACGGCGAGACAGCACTATGGTATGCTCGCTCCCGAAAAACGTCAAGCGTCTTCGCTCGTGAATGGCGCCAACAACAGGTGCTGCAAGCAATCTGGCGCAAGTCGCGCAGCCTCGACCTTTTGCCCCATCTGCCCCAACTCTGGGAACAATTCCGAGGCATGATCGTCACCGATATGACCTTCGAGGATATGGTACGGGTCGCGGAAGTAGCCTTCCGCCTCGACGAGCAGAACGTGCGCTTTCGCAACATCGGCTACGGGCAGGTCATCCCCTGGACGACGCCCAAGGGCGGATCGGTCTTCTTGCCCAAGTGGGAGGAGATCGAGCCGGTAGTGAGCGAGGCGCTGGGGCCGGTGCCGGAGGGGCGGGTCTGGCGAACGTTGCAAACGGTGGAAGTGTGGAACGGGACCTCCAACGCGGATTGGGATCGCCTGGCCGCTGACCGGCTCTTCCGAGAAGGCTTCATCGCCGTGATCGGCGAGCCCGACCGACACGACTATGCCCAGACGCAGCTTCAGGATTTCACAGACACATCCAAAGGAAGCGCCATCCCCTACTTGCAGTGGATGTTCAACGTCACCGGAGAGAACGTCATCTCCGCCCCCGACCCAGGCGCGAATGCGCAGTATCGCCTCATCATTGGGGCCGATTATCAGACCTGTGATAAGCCGTAGCCACAACTACCCAGATCCTAAAGGTTTTTGCCCTGGACATTGGGAGCTTCCAGTAAACTCGTTCACTCTCAGAAACATCCAGTAGGCGCTTCAACTCGAAACCTTTAGGGTCTTCGCCCAGTGGTTGACAAGCCGTCCATCCTGTGCTACCATATCAGGCATAGGTGACCTTATGGTGAAATGTCTTCACACATCCCCCGCCCCTAGCAGCCCGCAGCCGTCCCCGTTTTGGGGGTTCGGTTAGGGCTGTCTGGTCGCCTCAAGCATAACCTGTTTTCATGCCAGCCCTCCGAATCCGGAGGCTGGCTTTTATTTTTTGTCATAGCAGTTCGGGCCTGCCGCCCGACACCATACATTGTAGTGCCCCTGTAAAGTGTTGTGCTTTTCTGCTCGTGCCGAATATCCATATCCGGCGGTTAAGGCGGGATCTGGCGATCCCTCAAGAGCAACAACACCAAAGGGGAACACTACACCATACACTGAGGAGATGAAAGGATGAAATTCGCACAGCTCTTTGGACGCACACTACGCGAAGCCCCATCGGGAACGCAACTGACCAGCCACAAGCTGGCGTTGCGTGCCGGACTGGTACGCTTTCTGGGCTCTGGGCTCTACAGTTACCTGCCGCTGGGCTGGCGCGTGGCGCGGAAGATCGAAAATATCCTGCGCGAGGAGATGGACGCCATCGGGGCGCAAGAAATGCTCATGCCCGTGCTGCACCCGGCCGAACTGTGGCAGGCGACGGGCCGCTGGGATAGCGTCGGGCCAGCGTTGGTGCGCGTGAAAGATCGCCGTGAACGCGATTACGCCTTAGCGATGACGCACGAGGAGACCGTCGCCGAGCTGACACGGCATGAAATACGATCCTACCAGGATCTGCCCAAGGTCATCTATCACATCCAGACCAAAATACGCGACGAACCGCGCCCCCGAGGTGGGCTGCTGCGCGTGCGCGAGTTCCGGATGAAAGACGCCTACAGCCTGGACCTTGACGCCGCAGGATTGGATGAGTTCTATCCGCGCATCATCGCGGCCTACGAGCGCATCTTCGAGCGCTGCGGGCTCGCCCCCATCCCCGTCGAGGCCGATACGGGAATGATGGGCGGCGCCGACTCTCACGAGTTCATGCTGCCCCACCCCGACGGCGAAGATGTGTTCATACAATGTGCCGACTGCGGATATGCGGCCAACGCCGAAAGGGCCGAGTTCCGGCTCCCCGAGGTCGAGAAGCAGCCATTGGAGGAGACGGATCCCGTCGCTACCCCCGGATGTGAGACTATCGCGGATGTGGCCGATTTCGTCGGAGTGCCGACGCGCCAGACGCTGAAGGCCGTCTTCTACGCCAAGGATGGCGAAGAACTGGTGCTGGTCATCATCCGTGGCGATCTGGAGGTGAACGAGACGAAGCTCAGAAACGTCCTGGGCGGGGGACAATTTGAGGCCGCCGAGGAGGAACAGGTTCGGGCGGTGGGCGTCGAGCCCGGTTACGGCTCGCCGGTGGGGCTGGATGTGCGGGAGACTCTCGAAGGGACGGGAGTGTTGGTCGTAGCCGACCGATCCATTGAAATGGGGAGCAATTTCGTCGCCGGGGCGAACCGACACGGCTACCATCTCACGGGAGTCAACTATCCCCGCGATTTCTCAGTCACGATTCTGGACGATATCGCACAGGCGGAAGCGGGTTTCCTGTGCCCCCACTGTGATGGGACACTGGCAGCGGAACCGACTATCGAGCTGGGCCACTGTTTCAAGCTGGGCACACACTACTCCGAGTCGGTCGGCGCGACCTATACCGACGTCAATGGGAATGAGCAACCTGTGATGATGGGCTCCTACGGTATCGGCGTGGGGCGCTTGATGGCCGCCGTCATCGAGATGCACAATGATGAGTACGGTATCATCTGGCCGCCCTCGCTGGCGCCATTCGATGTCCATTTGCTGATGCTGGGCACCGACGAGGAGGTGCATAGTCAGGCCGATGGGGTCTACAAGCAGTTACAGGAGGCTGGCTTCGGGGTGATATACGATGACCGCGAGGAGAGCGCCGGGGTCAAGTTCACCGATGCGGACCTAATCGGCTGCCCGGTGCGGGCGACGGTGAGTCGACGCAGTCTGAAAGCGGGCGGCGTCGAGTTAAAGGCACGTTGGGAGAAGGAAGAACAAATTGTCCCCCTGGAGGATTTGGAGGAGCAAATAGAGAAGCTGATAAAGGCTTTCTAGCCTTCTGATTCCTCGGCCAGGGCCACGATGCGCTCGTAGCCTTCCTCGATCAGTTGCGCCAGTTCCTCGGCGATGTAGGCGTATTCCATCGGCGAACCGCCATATGGATCGGAGATGTCATATTTTCCATCAACCATCTCGCTGAGCAAGTGGACCTTATGCGCCTGATCGGGGAAGGTTGCGGTCAGCATATTTACGTGCTCCTGGGCCATCGCCAGCACAAGATCGGCTTCCACCATAAGTTCACGGTTGATGCTGCGCGCGCGGTGAGCGCTTATATCGATATCGCGCAAAGCCATCTCTTCGATGGCATATGCGCTGGCTGCCCGTCCATCAGCGGCCCAAGTACCGGCTGAGCCCACTTGCCATTCACTACGCTCTGCGTCCTGGTCGAGCCGCGCGCGCAGCAATGCCTCGGCCATAGGTGAGCGGCAAAGATTTCCGGTGCAGATAAAGAGAATCGTCGGCATTATTTCACCTCGTTGTTCATTTCAATCGCCTCAGTCAGCGCCATCAGGCCACCGGCCACCACTGAATGTCCACCCAGCACTACGGGTATCCGAGCCGCAGCAGCGGCGCGGGTCAAGCGCCGCAAAAACGGCTCGCTTATCCTCTGCCAACGGTAGAGATCGGAGTTGTAGCGATCAATCGTCGATGGCCACAGGCCCCTGGACGCCAAAATAACACGGTTGTCAAATAGGACGGCGTTGGTCAGAGCGGTTAATTCATCAAAGAAGCCCTCGAAGCCGACCAACGATAAGTAATCCGCCAGCAGCGATTTTACCTCCCCTCGCTTCTGTCGACCGCTAGCACGCATACCCCGCTCTTCGGCGAAGACACGCACCCAACAGCGCGTTGCTCTTCCTAAAGCGTCCCAAGCTGTCGCTGAGACGCGCCCGATGATTGTCAGACTCCCGCCCTCACGGGCCATCTCGGCGAGCACGCCGTCTAACTGTGGCGCCTCCCAGCCCAATCGGTCGAGACAGCGACGCAAGTGTGGCCCAATCTGAGGATGGCGTTGGGCGATCAGGAGATCCGCCGGTGTGTCGATGTCGAAGCGTGTAGCGGCCGCGGCCTCCATGCCAGAGACGGGCCAAGCCTTATCATTCGCCAACGCCCAAGCCACGGCATTATCGTTCGCCTGGGATGCAAGTAGGGGCAAAGCCTCACTTGCATTTGTGAAGCCCACCCAATCGCAGGAGTGAATGTTGTTGGTGATAACCAGTCGCTCCGCTCGCGCTAACTGCTCCAGCATTTCGCCCCATTGCTGGACGCTCATCAGGGGAGCGGATGCCCCACCGCTATATAGCACGCGCTCGGCTTTGTGACGCTCAATCAATCCAGCCAAACGTTTCCCGAAGTGAAAGGGAGGCTCAGGCGGGTCTATGTCCAACTGAACCGGCAGATCTTTAAGCGTCTCCCCCCAGGAAGGGTCATCGGTGGCGAGAATAACTTGACCGATCTGCCCGGTGTGCAGCACGCGCTCCAGTAGATCGCGAGCGGCAGCCCGATGTGCAGCGGCCAAAGCTTGCTCCACCTCGCTCTCACCCCATCCTCCAATCAGAAGTACGAACGTTATCCTCGCCGACAAAATCTATTCCCCTATTCGTCGAGAAAGGGCTCGGCTGGTCAGCCGCGCCCCTTCTCTTGACACCTAGTCTATATCCAAAAGCCCATAGTCAGCTTCGCGTGTGTTAATCTTGCCAACCCTTTAGCCCACCTGTGGCTGGAGCAAGCCGTAGTTGCCATCCCGTCGTTTGTAGATGGTGTTGATAGTGCCATCCTCCGCATTCAAGAAGACGAAGAAATGATGGCCCAACAACTCCATTTGTTCAACAGCCTCTTCCGGCACCATGGGGCGTACCTCAAAGCGCTTGATGCGGACGATCTCGGGTTCCGGTTCTTCCTCGACAGGAGGAGCAATGGGGAGTTCATCCGCCCCGGAATGCCATCGATCTTGGCGTTTGCCCTTATAGCGCGCGATCTGTCGATACATCTTATCCAACACAGCATCAATCGAAGCAAACATATCACCTGTGCGCTCCTCCGCCCTGAGGATTGTGCCACGGGCCCAAACAGTCAACTGTGCCACTTGCCGATCCGCATCACTGCGCGTATCCTCAACAGTCAAGTCGATGCGTGCTTCATCAATGCTGGGCAAGTAGCGATCTAACTTCTCAACCTTACCCTCTACATATTCCCTCAAACGCGGCGTCATATCCAACTTTCGAGTAAACACAGACAGTTCCATAGCTATCTCCTTACTAATAACGACACTAATTTGTACATTCCCAATGCAACGAGGTATGCTGATCAGTGTGCGCGAGCCAAAGTCAAAGCTCGCACAACATGTGCTCCGCCAGCTCGCAAAGCCACAGCGCACGCTTCCAGCGTGGAGCCAGTAGTGCAGACATCGTCAATCAACAGTACTCTTTTACCGTCAATCGCGCTCTTAGAGACGCAACGGAAAGCATCGCGTACGTTCTCCATCCTTTGACGGGCGTTCAATTCAACTTGCGGCGCTGTGGCACGCTGACGTTTCAGCAGTCGATCGTCGACTATCAAGTTGACACGAGCGGCTAGCTCGCGGGCCAGTAGTGTGGCTTGATTATAGCCCCGTTCGCGCAAACGAGCGATGTGTAGCGGGACAGGCACCACAACATCGACCGGTACGGGATGCTCAATCCAATATGAAGCCATCAACTCGCCCAAAGGTTCTGACAATGCTGTAAGGCCATTATACTTGAAACGATGCACGGCCTTGCGCACCACTCCCTCGAAATAAACAGCGGTCCGGATTTGGGTGATTTGCAGAGGTTGATCCTGGCATCGAGCACAAAGCATCGCTGTCTCATCGGGTGGAAGCGCACGTCCACAACAAACACAAAGGGGAGGAAGCACGCGGGGAATTTGGGCCAGACAGTCATCACACAGCCAAGCCCCCATCCGGCGGCATCCAATACAACGGGGAGGGAAGAGGATGCTTATAAGTTCTGTCTTAAGATTGCGCAGGGCCGGCCTGAACGCTGATGGCACACTCACCTCGAGAGCGAAGCTCGCTTCACCGTCCCTCTAGGGCAACCCGATGCCCCCACCACCGAACATATCTTTTACTTGGATGACAGCAGGCCCCAACAGAATGATGAAGATGGAGGGGAAGATCAAAAAGGCAATCGCAGGTAACATTTTGATGCCAGCCTGGTTAGCCAGCGCCTCAGCGCGCTGTCGCCTCCGCATGCGCATCTGATCCGACTGGATGTGGAGCACTTTGGCCATACTGACGCCTAATTGATCAGCCTGAATGATGGCGGCCACGAAAGTCGAGACATCACGGACTCCTGTGCGGTCGGCCATGCCTCGCAAGGCCGCGCGTCGGGATTTCCCCAACTGGAGCTCCTGAATGACACGCATGAATGATTCACTCAACTCGTCATCCCATTTATTGGCCACCTTTGACATCGCTGCGTCGAAGCCCAGGCCCGCCTCCACACAGATGGTCAAAAGATCCAATGCATCTGGAAGCGCTTTTTGGATCGCATCCTGACGTCGCTGAATCATTGAGCGCAAAAACAGAATTGGAAGGAAGTACCCCATACCAACCAAAGCGCCAAGTAAGAGCAGTCGCCGCGACGAGGTCATATTGACCGTCGTCAACAAAAATAAGCCCAACCCACCCAGGAGAATGGTCATAAACAAACGGACGCCCAGAAATTGCGTAGCGTTCCAACCATAAGGTCGACCGGCGAGTTCGAGTTTGTGATTGATCTCCTCCATACTTTTCTTGGGAGTGAAGCGCACCGCGAACTGGGAGAGCTTTTCCAGCATCGGCAGCAAGACGCGCTCCGAAAAAGGCTGGGACATCTCAATCTCTTGCAATGTAGGTTGGCTCATTTTCCCAAACCGATCCAAGCGCCCATCTACGGATGATTCTTCTCCGCGCCTGGAGCGGATTAAAATGAGAGCGCCTGCTCCGACCAGCAACAACAGGCCTAAAATTACAATCACTAGAGTAGACATACACTCCTCCTACACGCTATACCTCGATACTCACGACTTTGTTGATGACGAAGAACCCAGCGACAATGCCCGCAAAAGCTACACCGAGCATAATGTAGCCACAAGTATCCTGGAACATCTTGCCCATAAATCCCGGGTTGATGAGATAGATTATCACACCAAGTATCACAGGTACCAGAGCGATGATATAGCCCGAGAGACGACTCTGGGCGGTCAGGGTTTTAATTTCACCCTTGATTCGCACGCGCTCCCGGATGGTAAAAGCGATGGAGTCCAAAACCTCGGCCAAGTTACCACCAACCTCGCGCTGCACATTTATGGCCGTGATCAGCATATCCAGGTCGTCACTGGGGGCACGCTCTAGCATATGATCCAGCGCTTCCTCCATCGGGATACCCAACTGTACTTCCTGGACAATGCGCTCGAACTCCACGGATATAGGCGGGCTCATCTCTTCCGCCACAGCGTTCATCGCCTGCAGAATGCTGTAGCCTGCACGGATGCCATTTACCATCAGAGTGATCGTATCCCCCAGTTGATCGTTGAAAGCTTTCAGCCGCTGATTACGCAACACCGTGAGATAAATGCGGGGAGCGAAGAAGCCGAGCGCACACGCTCCGACGATGACGAGAATGTCTTTTCCTCGAAGTATGTAGGCCAATAATCCAGCGCCCAAGACGAGCGTGAAGTTAATCACCACAAATTCGCCCACGGTTAATTTGACATCGGCGCGTGCCAGCTTGACAGCCAGGTCCTTTCCAATACCCCGGTTCTGCATGATCCGATTTACGGTCTCGCCGAGAGGACTGCTGCGCTCCTGCTGCGCTTCGGAATCGACAGCCCTATCCTCCTGGATGCCGATACGTCCATCCAAGGACTTTTCGGCTTGTCGGGAAAGGATAAACCCGCCAACGACCGCCCCCAACCCGATCAAGCCTAATATTGTTACGATCCAAATCATAGTCCTGCTCCTGACGTCTGCTAAGGAATTGGGAAAGTTAATTGCTCGCTATTCCTAAGCTAGCTGCGCGACGCCCTTTGCTTACCTAGAATCGCCTCCGTCTCTGCCCTTGACCGACACCGAAAATACTGGGTGGCAACTGTATGCCAGCCGCTTCAACCTTCTCCATAAACTTGGGACGTAGACCAGTGGGCTCCAGCTCCCCGATCACACGTTCGTTCTCGTAGCCTTTCTGCTCGAACTTGAAGATGTCGGACATGACGATCACATCGCCCTCCATCCCTTGGACCTCGCTGATCTGGATGACTTTACGGCTACCGTCTCGCATACGCGAAAGCTGGATAACTACATCCAAGGCAGCGGCGATCTGCTCACGGATAGCCCGGTGGGGCAACTCCATCCCTGCCATCAGGACCATGTTCTCCACACGGCCCAGGGCCTCACGGGGGTTGTTAGCGTGGATGGTGGTCATACTGCCCTCATGGCCCGTATTCATCGCCTGGAGCATATCAAAAGCCTCTGGGCCACGACACTCACCTACGACGATACGCTCTGGGCGCATACGCAAGCTGTTAATCACGAGGTCTCGGATAGTGACAGCTCCCTTGCCCTCAATGTTGGGAGGACGCGACTCCAGCGTCACTACGTGCTCCTGTCGAAGCTGTAGCTCAGCAGCGTTCTCAATGGTGATGATACGTTCATCAGAGGGAATGTAGCTAGACAGGACGTTCAAGAAAGTCGTCTTACCAGAACCCGTACCGCCTGATATAAAGATGTTCAGCTTTGCCTTCACGCACCCCTTCAACATCTCCATCGCTTGCCGAGTCACGCTTCCAAATCCGATCAGATCTTCGACCGTCAGCGGATCCTCGGAGAACTTACGAATTGTCAATACCGGTCCCACCAGAGATATGGGCGGGATGACGGCATTCACACGGGAACCATCCTGCAAGCGTGCATCCACGTATGGTGAACTCTCGTCGATGCGCCTTCCCAGTGGAGCGACGATGCGCTTGATGACGCGCAACAGTTGTTCTTCAGATTCGAAAATTACGTTGGTACGCCTGACCTTCCCGTCGCGCTCAACGTAGATATCGTTGGGACCATTCACCATGATCTCAGTAGTGGTGTCATCGGCGAGAAGTGGCTCCAAGGGCCCCAGGCCCAATATCTCATCGACGATTTGCTCGAAAAGGTCTTCGCGCTCCGCCCGACTGAGTACAACATCCTCCTCGGCGAGGAAGGCATCGAACATATCCCTGATCTTACGGCGTACTTCCTCTGTTTCAGACACCTTCGCTTTGGGATCCAACTCTGAGGCCAATCTGTTCTGGATGCGCCTCTTAAGCCTCTGACGGGCATCACGAACAGGAGCAAGCTCGGTCGGCTTTGATCTCGCCATCTCCTTCCACTGCGAAGAAACCGATGCATCAGAAGGAACGTCAGTAGTCCTTTTTCCCTTTTTCTCAATTCTCTCTAATAACGACATCGCCCCAACCTCCTACCCACGAAAAGACTTAGCAAATTGCAGATTGCAAATTGCAGATTAAGCATCATCTCCGGTCGAAGATGCCCAATATGCCAGTCCCTCCCTTTTCCTTTGCCTTAGACACCTCTGGCCTCTCCTCCTCATCTCCCTCTTCCCCTTCCACCCCTAATCCTCTACCTACAGCTTCGGTCAACTGAAGGATACTTTGAGAGATAGGACGATTGGCATCGCGCACGACAAAAGGTACGCCACGGTTCGCCGCTGTTATAGCCACTTTCTCATCCATAGGGATTTGGACCGCAACCGGTATTGTCGCCGCCTCAATGCGATCTATCTTGACCCCCATATGCCGGTCCACACAGTTCACAACAAGAGCGACTTTATCAAGCGGATAATCAATCTTGTTCATCACCTCAAGGAACAAGCGAACACTCTTGACAGTTGGAATATTCGGCTGCGCCACCAGCACGATCAAGGAGGCAGAATCGAAAGTGGTCAATGCAATATCGTCTATCCTGCTCCACATGTCCACGATGGTGATATCAAAATCCCTGCGCATCATGCTCAAAATCTTATTGAATGCCGAATCTGGCCCACCTCCCGAACCAGGCATCAGCGTATCCGCAGCCTCCGGATGTGGAGGAGCCAACAACGCCTTGAGACCCGATCCATGCGCGGTCAGTACACTACTCAACATATCGCTATCCAAGTTATCCGCCCTGGGCACCAGATCCGCGATACTCCGATTGGCCTGTAAGTTGAGCATGACACCAACATCCCCGAACTGGAGAGAGGCATCCATCAGAGCGACTTTCTTCTCGCTGCCTATCATTTGCTGCAAGGCCATTGCCAAGTTGACGGCAACTGTAGTACAACCAACACCACCCTTTGGGCTGAAAACAGCTACGACATCCCCCATCGGCTCCGCCTTAGGCTGAGCTGGTGCGGCAACAGTCGTAGTGACCGGTTCCATTTTCTCATAAACCCGTTTGATGGTGTTCACCATCTCGTTAGAGTTAGGCGGCTTGGTCAAGTAATCCCGCGCACCGGCCATCATCGCACGGCGCAGGTATTCAGTATCATCCTGGACGGTGAGCATCACCACTTGTGTCGACGGCAATATCTCACGAATTCTTGAAGCAGCGGTGATGCCATCCATCCCAGGTGGCATATTGACGTCCATCAAGATGACGTGAGGCTTGAGTTGCCTAGCCATTTCGATGCTCTCTTCGCCCGAAGAGGCCTTGCCGACAACCTCAATGTCAGATTCGAAGGAGAGCAACTTGCTGAGGTTATCTCTCACCTCATCAATATCGTCTACGATCAATACTCGAATTCGTTCTTGGGATTGTTCCACGCTGATCCCCCAATCTTGGTTAACTAGGCACTATTAACGGATTACCTGACCTCGCTACTACCTCCGCTGCTGGTAGTTTCTTCCTTCACGCCACCTGGCGCCGCCGATTTCAAGGTTTCAATCGCGGGCGTGATGCCGTAAGGCAACTTCGCAGGCTGTTCAATACCAAATCGATTGAACATATAGTCCAACGTTACCGCCTCGGTCACGGGTATCTCCTTGTCCGCATCAAGGGCCGAGCGCAACACCAGATCAATGCTGGCACCAATTTCCTCGGCATACTTGAGCACCATCGCGTCTTGCCGGTCGACTATCAGGGTCAATGGTTCAGTATCCCCACGCGGCACGGGCGTAGGTGTGACTTCACCTTCCGCCTCTTCTTCCTGACCCGTTTCTTCTCCCTCTCCCTCTCCCTCAGCCCCAGGAGGCTTAGGCGTAATCTCTTCGGCCGACCAGTCCCCCACATAGAGCACCTCAGCGTCCTCGACCGTTAGCTGAGTCACCAAGCGCGGCCTCTGCTTTTCACTCGGCGTCATATTGACCACCCAGCTATTGGGCAGCACCTCCATCCGCCCCAGCGGACCACTCATACTGGAGCAAGCAGCATCGTCAGAGGGCGAAAGACAACGAGCCTGGTTGGGCAAAAGCGTCTGGAACTCTTCATCGATATCCACGACCAACAAAGATATAAGTACGTCCACCCGATCGCCAGGCTGCAACGCCCAGGCCACGGCGGAGTATTGCTTCACCGGCAGGGCATAGGCTACCTTTCCTTCCGGGATTCTACCTGCCGCTTCCGATCCCACCTTTCCCAATTCGCTCGGCTTTTCCGTGATCATATCCTGAGTAATTGGCATATCCTCCATGATATCCACCCGAGCGCGACGCCCGTAAACATCTTCAATCTCCGTCAATACGCCTTCGGGCGCGTATTCCTCCGGCCATGTGGCTGTCTTAACAGCTCCTTCCCCAATAACCATGCCTCGGTTGATAACCTGCTGCGCTGCTACAAGGATTTCCACTGTACCTTCAGGTGGACCCTCTGGAGTACCTGTGCCTTCTGGCGCTGGTGTGGCTTCTTCTCCTCCGCCCCTCAGCATAAAGATCCCGGCCACTACAGCCAAAGCCACCACGATGAGCCCGACAAGGATCAATGTTCGCCCGCGCATTATACCTCCTCACATCATCATTGTTCGTTCTCTCACAAGCTTAAGATGCACAGACCAGACTATTTCCAGCCTGCACATCTCAGGATGTGAGAAGAATCATACCATCCTACAGGAAGCCCATTACCATTCCTATAATACTGGCTTATAACTAGAATGTCAAGCAGGCATTTCCCCTTGAGGCTCTGAGGTCAGTGCTACCGCACCAAGCGCACGAACATACGCTCGTAAATCTCGCCGAAGATTTCTTCCAACTGTTCAGAACGCTCGGCATGAAAGTGAGTGCCTCCAGTAATACTAGCCACCTCTTCCATAATCGCCTCGTCCGCACCCCAGCCCAGGGTGATGGTGTAGATTTTGATGAAGTTATCCCGAGCCTCATAAGCGTAATAGATCACGCAGTCATTGGCCGATTCATCATCATAGGGCCAAAGCTCAGGGTCGTCATCACAGGGACCGCCAGGAGAAGCGTTAGCTCGTCCATCAGTCATCAACACCATTATGTGAGCGGCCCCCGACCGCCCATAATGTGGATCATCCGAACTCAATACCTCAATGCCCTTCAGGATCCCGTCTGCGATGTTCGTCCCCCCCTCCGCACTGGTGCTATCCAGAGCGGCGATTACCGTGTCAGTGATAACCTGGGAAGTGCATGAGGCAGCACCGAGGCGCCGCAGACATTGCATCTCACTGACGATCTCCGCGTTACTGGAATAAGGCACATAGCCCACTTGATCGAAGCGCGGGTCAAGCTGCTTGACGAAGTACTTGGCGGCCTCCAG
>CAZDYW010000007.1:0-24705 GCA_964509655.1 uncultured Anaerolineales bacterium | reverse complement strand
CCAATTCGTTCAGATCCTCCTCTTCAAGACCCAGAAGAATCGGTCGCAAAAATTCTTTGATTTCTTCATTTGAGGAAACTAAAGAGGTATCCATAGTTAGGGCCTAACCGATCAAATCCTTGTACATTGAGCGAGAAACTTGGCAATTGAAAAATCCTTTTTGGCTCTGCCAGGTTAGGTAAGGATACTATAAACTGGTCAAAGAGGCAAGTGTAACAAAATCCGATCCCTACAAATCGTCCAGGGTTGGCATTGCATGACCTTTCCCTCAATGGTATAATCCATCCCATCAATCTAATCCGCTGATATACTGGAGTGCTGCTCTACTAACATTGAAACAAATTAAACATTTCAGAGATGCTATTTGTTCCCCGCAAGAGATTTTACTCTTTGTCACTACGATCATCTTGTTGATATTTTCATCCGCTTGCACAGGTATAACGACTTCCCCTTCTATTACATCGACTACACCAATGAACCAGATCACATCATCCTCCACAACGAAAGTCATCCCTACTACAAGCACTCAACCGCCAAACCCTACCATCACTCCCAGCCCAATACCCTCACCTACCTTTACACCAACTGTGGTGCCAATACCTCCACAACCCACTCATGTCACAGCCTCTGTGGCAAAAGTGCAATCGCAACTAAAAGAAAGGAACATAGTAGAGCCGATATGTTTGCACCAAGAAGACACTGATGACGACGGAAAATGCGAGTGGACAGGCATATATGCCCTACCAGAAGGAGATACGAAGAGGTTAAAAGCTTTCATTTGGGATCCGGTCGATGAAGCTTGGTATGACCTACAGCCAATGGAAAAAGAGGCAGATGAAAAGGACTTTGGCCTAGGTGAATATCCGACCTGTGAGTTGGAAATTCATGACGTCAACAATGATGGCGAAACTGAGATTCTCATATGGGGGCATGCCGAAACCAGCACAGACCTACTTCACATTTTCACCTGGAATGGTTCAACTTACACACTGTTATCTCCCTTCGAAGGAGAAGCCGGTGTGTATATGGAGGATCAAGATGGAGATCTTAACGAAGAGATCATCGTCAGCTACAGGGTGGGAAAAGGACTGATATGGCAAGCAGTTTATACCTGGGATGGGGCCAGTTACGGATGGACCTGGGAGCAATATGACTGGCTCTATCGGGACAGACCTCATTTCTACCCAGCTGACACACCGGTGCGTGCTGTTGTTTCCTTTTACTTAGCTTTGGATGACCGCGATCTACCCGGTGCATACAACTTCTTGAGTGAATCCGCTCAATCTGCTCAACCCTATGAAGCATGGGCGGTTGGATTTTCCACCACTGTCGCGGCAAAAGTCGGTGTCGTACACGAGATCGGGCGCGACGGAAACACTGCCACCGTTACTGCCCAGGTACGCGCTTACGATAACAAAGATGGGCGGATCATTATCACACTATGGGATGTCACGTGGTCTGCGATACAAAGAGAGACATCCTGGCAACTGGAAAGTGTTACAGCTGTTCAACTTGATCAATGGGAAGCACCTTACTACGACTGATAAGCCAAAGGAGATAAATAATCATAGAAACAACTAAGCCAACCAAAGCGCCAGAGGAACGAGCTTTCCTCGTTGGTGTGGAACCAAAGGGACCAGCAACATCCTTGACGGGCGAAGATGAAGGTTCCCCTGAGGAATATTGGCCTGTTAAGGATTCTTTGACTGAGCTTGCCCAACTAGCAAACACGGCCGGAATGACAGTTGTAGGGCATGCTGTGCAGCGACTTGTACATCCACACCCAGCTACCTTCATTGGACCAGGCAAGGTCGATGAAGTAGCTATGGAGGTTAGGGATAAAGCAGCTAACGTCGTTCTGTTCGATGACGAGCTTTCACCGCGTCACCAGAGGGAACTAGAGAAAGCGTTAGGCGAAGAAATTAAGCTGCTTGACCGAACTGCACTGATCCTCGACATTTTCGCTCAGCATGCTCACACCCGTGAGGGGTCTCTGCAAGTGGAGCTGGCCCAGTATGAATACCGATTACCACGTCTTACGCGAGCTTGGACCCACCTGGCGCGGCAGGCTGGCGGTCGAGCGGGCGGGACGCGAGGAAGTGTCGGTGTACGTGGTCCAGGTGAGACACAGTTGGAAACCGACCGACGTGTCATTGGAAGGCGCATTTCTCAGCTCAAGCAAGAACTAGATGAGATACGCGCCCATAGACAGCGTTACCGTGCACGGCGACGTAAAGCTGGCATGCCCACCGTAGCACTTGTTGGCTATACCAATGCCGGAAAGTCAACACTGCTCAACAAGATTTCTGGTGCTGATGTGCTCGTAGCCAATCAGCTCTTCGCTACGCTTGACCCAACCACTCGCCGTGTGGAACTGCCCGGTGGAAGCATTGCGCTCTTTACCGACACCGTTGGGTTTATCCAGAAGCTACCGGAGCAGCTCGTAGCTGCTTTCCGTGCTACACTTGAAGAAGTAGCTGAGGCCGATTTGTTGGTGCATGTGATAGATGTCACACACTCGCAAGTGATGCGCCAAGCTCGGACTGTACATGAGACATTGAAAGAAATAGGTGCCACTCATAATCCAATCATCGTGGCTTTGAACAAGATCGATCTCCTTCAAGATGAAGAGGATTCCGATGCAGCGCCACCAGCGCTAGAGGCCTTTTCCAACACTATCGCCATTTCTGCTCTCACCGGCGCAGGTGTAGGGGAGCTGTTACAACATATCGGGAAAACTCTGGAAGAACAGATGGCTGAAGTGGAAGTATTGATCCCTTATGAGCTAGGGGAATTGGTGAATCTGTTTCACCGTCGAGGCTTGATCAAACAGGAGGACTACACGGAATCCGGAACCTACATCCGAGGGCGTATCCCGTGTGAGCTCGTAGGGCGTTTTCAAAGTGTGAATTTTGAAGAGGAGGGATAAGCGTGGAACTATTGAGACGTGTGAGGCATGCAAGTGACTTTATCGCCCGTATGCCCGGATTGCCGATCATCATCGCTGTAGGGCTCATTATCCTCAACTTTATTTTCCAACTTTTGCCAGCCTGGCCCATAGTCGGCTGGATCGCCCATACACATCTCTGGTTACACTTGGGGTTGATTCTGGGCTTTTCGGGTATATTGCTTGGAGAAGCGTTATGATGTGAAGCAGACTGAGCTGGTATTTTGGTCTGGACAGGATCATAGGATCAGCGATCAGATTTTGGCTTACCATAAGCAGCATGGTATAATCTTCCCGTTGTCACGTTGTTTACTAAACATTCACAGGAGGCAGAAACGTGAAGTTACACGAATATCAATCCAAGCGGCTCTTCGCCAAGCACGGAGTGCCGATTCCGTCAGGGGATGTCGCGACTACGCCACAGAAGGCGCGTAAAATTGCCGAAGAGTTGGGAAAACGCGTCATCGTCAAGTCCCAGGTGCTCGTCGGCGGGCGCGGCAAGGCCGGCGGCATCAAATTAGCCCAGACGCCAGAAGAAGCCAGGGAATTGGCTGAAGAGATTCTGGGTATGGAAATCAAGGGTTTGCCGGTACGAAAGGTTCTGCTAGATGAAGCCGCGAACATTAAAAAAGAAATCTACCTGGGGATCGTTGTGGATCGCGCAGCTCGACGACCGGTTATGATGGCTTCTTCCGAGGGCGGGGTGGAAATTGAAGAAGTAGCTCGCGTCAATCCAGAGGCGATCAAAAAAGTCGTTATCGATCCTTTCCTCAGTCTACGCAGTTACCAAACACTGGAACTGGCTAAGGGCATAGGTCTACCAAAGGAGCTTCACCGGGCCTTCGGGCACATTGCACAAGGACTTTACCGTTCCTTTGTGGCCTACGATGCCTCGCTGGCCGAGATAAATCCGTTGATCGTGACAGAGGACGATGATTTATTAGCAGTGGACGGTAAAATGGTACTCGATGACAATGGTCTTTTCCGTCACCCCGATTTAGCCGAGATGCGAGACATCGACGCAGAGACACCTGCGGAGCGAGAGGCTCGCGAGGCTGGCCTAAGCTATGTCCAACTTGACGGTTCCATTGGCTGCATGGTCAACGGAGCTGGACTTGCGATGGCGACGATGGACATCATCAAGCATTTTGGCGGCGAGCCGGCCAATTTCCTTGACATCGGAGGCGGTGCCCAGTCCGATAAAGTAGCGACAGCATTGCGCCTCATCCTGCAAGATACTGGTGTCGAGGCAGTGCTCTTCAATATCTTCGGCGGCATCACGCGCTGTGATGAGGTAGCAAAGGGTATTCTAGATGCTTTCGAGGAAGTCAAGCCTACAATTCCGTTAGTTGCCCGCCTAGTGGGCACTAACGAAGCTGAGGGCCGCGCATTGCTAGAAGCTTCTGAATACGATTTAATCACAGCCGAGACTCTGGCTGATGCAGCACAGAAAGCTGTGAGTGCCTCTTAGAGGCATCCACTTAGTACCGATTGACTTGAAAGGAAAACTCAATTATGAGCATTCTGGTTGACAAGAACACGAGACTCCTTGTGCAAGGTATCACGGGGCGCGAGGGTGAATTTCACAGCGAGCAGATGATCGAGTACGGCACTAACGTCGTAGCTGGCGTAACACCAGGTAAAGGAGGACAAAAGGCCTGTAACGGTCAGGTGCCCGTTTTCGACACAGTAGTTGAAGCGGTGGAAAAGACTGAGGCTAATGCGTCTATAATTTACGTGCCAGCCCGTTTCGCTGCAGACGCCATATTTGAGGCAGCCGATGCTGGTATCCCACTGATCGTTTGCATCACTGAAGGCGTCCCAGTATTGGACATGATCAAAGTACGCGCTTACCTTGACCAGAAAAAAGCGCGTCTGGTAGGCCCTAACTGTCCAGGGCTGCTCTCGCCGGGTGAAGCCAAAGTCGGTATTATGCCAGGGCACATCGCCACGCCCGGAGTGGTGGGAGTAGTCTCACGCTCAGGCACGCTGACCTACGAGGTAGTATATGCTCTTACTGCGCGAGATATCGGTCAAACGACGTGTGTCGGTATCGGTGGTGATCCCATCATTGGTACAGACTTCATCGACGCGCTGAAGCTTTTTGAAGCCGATCCACAAACCGAACAGATAGTCCTTATCGGAGAAATAGGTGGCACCGACGAGGAACGCGCCGCGGAGTTCATATCCAACAATGTGACCAAGCCTGTCACTGCTTTCATCGCAGGACGCACTGCGCCTCCAGGAAAACGTATGGGTCACGCTGGTGCTATCATCCAAGGTGGTACTGGTACCGCTGCCGAGAAAATCGCCGCCTTTGAGGCTGTCGGCGTGCCGGTAGCTGAACATCCGGAGCAAATCGCCGACCTCGTGGCCCAGAGCCTGTAGAGATTTGAGAATGGAGAGTAGTCTCCGATCTGCAGTTTGCAGCCTGAAATCTGCAATCTGCAATTACTTTCTCCTTGCTATAGCATTAGCTCTATTTGCAGCCATACCCTTTCTTGCACGATCCGGTCTTCCCCACCAGACGGATGCGGAGCTCCATATCTATAGAGCGGCGGAGCTGGGGCATTTGTTGCGCCAAGGTGTCTTTTATCCCCGCTGGGCACCCGATCTTTATCTCGGATATGGATACCCCATTTTCAACTACTATGCTCCACTGACCTACTACCTGGCCAACCTGTTTGACCTCTTACCGGGCTTGAATATTGTGGGTGGCGTCAAAGGTGTATTCATCCTCGGCTTCGTCGCCGCTTCGCTGGGTAGCTATCTGTTAGGTCGTGATATATTGCCATCCCATGGGAAAAAGGAACTGTCGAATCAAGCTGGCATAATCGCTGCTGCTACCTTTACCTTTGCTCCTTACATCGTTTTCATCGACCCCCACGCTCGCGGTGATCTGGCAGAACACTTCGCTGTATGTCTGCTGCCGCTGACTTTCTACTTCTTCCGACGCATAATGAATGGGGTAGGGGGATCTGGTGTTCTCCTGGGTAGTGTGTTTTCTCTCTCCGCGTTGGTCTTTAGCCATAACTTGCTTGGTCTTGTCTCAAGTTGTCTGTTATTGACCTACTGGGTCTGGGAGATACTCACCTCTAGAGATGCCTGGAATTCAGCCAAACGGGGTATACTGGTCTTTGCTTTAGCAGCAGCGATCATTGCCTTTTTCTGGTTGCCTATGCTTTGGGAACGTAACGCTGTTAAGCTCGATGTCATTGGGCCAGGTCACTTTGACTTCCGGCAACATTTTCTATCGCTGAGTGAACTTTTAGCTCCATCAAAATCCCTGGACTGGGGCGCCACAGCGCCGCGTTTCCACCATAACCTGGGCCTTGCCCAATGGTTGTTAGCTCTTCCAGGCCTGGGCGTTCTTCTGTATTCGCTTTACCTCAAGATGTCTTGGAGAAACCATCTTGCGACAGCGGGATCTCTACCCCGCCATCTACAAGAAGTTCATTCTACATTCTCGACATCCTCTGTCCTCTTCCCCCCATTGGCCGCTGCTGGATTTATCTTCCTGATGTTACCAGCCTCCGAGCCTATCTGGGAACATGTTCCTGTTATGCCGTACTTGCAGTTTCCCTGGCGGCTGTTAGGCCCGACTAATCTGATGCTATCGATCTGTGCAGCGATTGGGGTCTCGATCTTGCCAAACGAAGGGTGGCGTGACTTAGCTCTGGCCGTCACACTGGCCTCAATTTTGCTTTTGGCTCTACCGCTGCTTTACCCCCTGCCGTGGACACCAGACTTCGGTGGCACAGCCCCACTCGATATCATTCAATGGGAGCTGGAGAGCCTAGCATTTGGCACAACTTCCACCGGTGACTTTTTGCCTGTGGAAGCTGCCCATGTACCGATGCATCCAGCGGAGACGCTGCTCAAGTCTTACCAACAATCGGGACAGACTGGAGCAGGATCGTCTCCCAAGCTACTTGATCGAGTCAATCGAGCAACACTCCCGAAAGGGGCTACTGTGGAAATCGTTGAACATCGACCGCTCTACGACCGCTTCGAGATAGCTACGCCTAAGAGCTTCGTTCTGCGTCTGTTCACGTTCAACTTTCCCGGTTGGCACGCTTACATAGACGGCCCAGATGGCTACGAGGAAGTAGAAATCGAAACTGCTGATCCTGAGGGATTCATCACATTTTGGGTCCCCAAAGGTGAGCACGAGGTAGTGGTGCGCTTCGAGGATACCCTGTCGCGTAAAGTTGGCTGGGGTGTGTCAATCATTGGACTGATCGCTTTGCTCATCGCCTCAATACGTTTTTCAAGCCGTGGATCGGAAAATGGCAAATGTGGGGCGAGTTTACCATCCGACCAGAAAGAGATCAGCAAAACCAATCTGTACTTGCTGGGCGTAGCGCTGGTGATGGTACTTGTGTTCAAAGAAGCATTCGCCGATCCACGAGGGTGGTTGCACTTAAACTCACCTCCAGGTCAAGCCACGGCCGCTCAGCACGAGGTTAAGGCCACCTTTGGCGGAGAGATTGAGTTGCTGGGTTATGACTTGCCAAAATCCTCCGTGCGCTCTGGCAAAAGTTTCTCCGTCGTTCTTTATTGGCACACTCTGAAGCCTTTGGAGAAAAACTACCAGTCCTTCGTGCACGTAGCGCGTCCACTACACGTTTTGTGGGGGCAAGAGGATCACTTGAATCCTGGAGGGCTACCCACGATGCGCTGGCCGATGACCAAATACATCTGGGATGAATATAATATCCAGGTGCTCCCCGGTACGCCGCCGGGAGAGTATGCGGTCAACGTGGGGCTGTACTCAGCGTCCGAGGGTTACCGTTTGCAGCGCCGCAACTTGGATGGACAAGTTATTGGAGATAGCTTGATGATCGATGGGATAGAGGTCAAACGCCCACACCGGCAGCCGCGCTTATCTGAACTGGATATGACCGAGAAGCTTCTGCTGGGATTCCCGGAGGGAGGCCTGACACTATTGGGGTACAAAAAATCCCATTCCCAGACGACAAGTCGGGATTCCTGGGCCTTAACCCTATTCTGGCGCGCGGATCAGACTCATCTTTCAGCCCAGCGCCGCGAAGTTATGCTGATAGACGAGAAGGGAGAAATGGTAAGCCGCTATCCTGGAGAAGTGCCAGTTGATGGGAATCATCCTTTCGAGGCCTGGCGATCCGGCGAGGTGGTGCGCGATCAGCTCATCTTTCCCCCGACAGAATTGCCTCCTGGAATTTACCGCTTAATCCTGACCGTCCATATTTCCAAGCCTCTAGCATCTGAAAGTGGCATTAGGCAAGTACCGCTAGGAACTGTAGAGTATATCCCCGTGGAGTAAGCGCGACAAGGTGACCGGCGCTCAAATTTGGGGTAAATGGAACATATTCGATGCCAAAATCGACCGAGCTAAGGCCTAAGTTTCAAGCACCTTGCCAACTTCCCATGCCCCTCTTGAGGTATCTGGCTCTGATAGCCCTACTACTCATCCTATTCGCCCAGATCTTGACCTCAGCGCCCCTAAAGTCGCCGACGGTGGACGAGCCCAATCATCTGACCAGAGGCTATGTCTATCTGAAAACGGGCAAGCTACGCTTCACCTCCACCACCGGTCACCCGCCTTTATTCAATCTGATCAGTGCGTTGCCTCTTTCGCTGTTGAGTGAGGAAATTGGTATGCCGCAGGAGTATACGGGCTGGGATTGGGGATTTGTGAACGCTTATGCCACGGAGTTTATCTTCGGAAATCCGGTGCCGCTGGAACAGCTTTTTTTCCTGGGACGACTGCCGACGATGTTCATCACACTTTGCCTGGCCGCACTGATTGCCCGCTGGTCTGGCGAATTATATGGCATATGGGGCAGTCTAGTGTCGCTCGCGCTTTGCACTTTTGATCCCAACATCATCGCGCATGGACGATTGGTAACGACCGATATCGGCGTCACTTTCTTCTTTGTCCTGACCATCTACGCCTTTGAGCACTTCACACAAGATTCATCTGCGACGGGGGGCAAGAGAGCGCTTTACCTTATCTTGACCGGTGTCATTCTGGGAGTAGCTCAATGCGTTAAATTTTCAGCGATCTTGCTTTTCCCGCTGCTGGGGGTACTGGGATTAATTCGATGGAAGAAGAAGCTATCGGATTTCTGCATCGCTATTCTGGCTATTTTACTGCCAGCCGCGTTGACAATCTGGGCCGTATACCGTTTTGAGGTTCGTCCTCCTGTAGGATGGGAGATTCCACTTCCCGCACCGGTGCACATTGAAGGATTTCGGGCCTCTTTGACCCGTGTTTCGAGCAGCAGATCCACGTTTCTGATGGGACAGCGTCTGAGCGAGGGCCGATGGTATTACTTCCTGATCACCTTTATCATGAAGACCCCCTTGCCTTCATTGATCATATTATCTTTGGCTATGTTTTCCACTATCCGACGCAAGGTTTCTAGATATGAATTGCCCCTGTTTATAACTGCGTTTATCTATCTAATCGCGAGTATGGGAAACTCCCTCAACTTGGGCTACCGTCATCTGTTGCCTATGTTACCCTTTCTCTGGATATATGCCGGCCGTCTGGGAGCCATGTCGAGTCGCATTGGTGCAAGTGATGAGTGCCGCTGGGGACAAAGGCTGGCAACTGTGATGCTTTTTGGCTGGCTGGCGCTCGGCGTGCTGAGCGTCTGGCCCAATTATCTGGCTTACTTCAATGAGCTGGCTGGTGGCCCAGAAGGCGGTTGGCATCATTTGGTCGATTCTAATCTAGACTGGGGACAGGATCTGTACGCACTCGAAGCATATCTTCGAGATGTTGCTCATACCCATTCATATGAGCAAGCACAGGGTATCGAAAAAGATGTTCCCCTCTACATAAGTTGGTTTGGCACCACATATCCATATATGTATGATACCTCCCTGACATATCGACACCTGCCGGGCCATTTTTCCTATCCCTATCCAAATGAGGTCGCGCGTTCTCCCTATAATCCTCTGTATCCAGAACCTGGACTTTACGCAATCAGTGCCACTAATCTGCAAGGAGCCGGATTGCCCTACGGCGATATATTCGCAAGCTTCCGTTCTCAGGAGCCGATAACGCGTCTTGGTCATTCCATCTTTATTTACGAAATGACCTCCTCAGCAGAATGGGTGTACCCTACTTGCATATCCGGCCTGGAATTGAGAGATATCTTGGGTAATGTAGAGGCAACCAACCACAGCATAGGGCGCGGGGCGGGAGGTATCAAGTGGTTCGACCAGAGTAGCAGCTTCATCATTCCAGCGGGGAAAGAGATTGTTTACGTTCTCCCAACCCTTCCCCTGAATTTTGCTTTGGAATGGCAAGAAGCCTTCCGCACTCAAGCTACCATCCACGCCCAAGAGGTGGAAGGTGGGCGGGAATTCTCTATCTATAGTCTGGATCGCACATCTGCTGACACATTACTGAAGACCATTCAGTCATCCTTGAATCAAAAGCCGCTGGAGTGGAGTAAAGTTTCCTCTCCGAATGCGGATACCCAGGGTAATATTATTGACACTCCGGTGACTTTTGAAAAAGGGATTAAACTGCTGGGCTATCGCTTGCTCGCAGAAGAAAACGGGAATTCACTGGGCCTTATCACGGTCTGGCAAGCAACGAAAGAGATGGATCCCGCAACCGGTGACCTAAAAGCATTTGTACACTTGCTGGACTCAAGTGGGCAGATGCGAAGTGGGAACGATCGGCTGGGGCTGGAGCCGCTCACATGGGAGGATGGAGACGTTCTGATGGAGTATCATCACTTGGAGGTCCCGAAAGAGGCGCCTCCAGGAGAGTACCAAATTAGGTTGGGATTGTATTTACCGAGCAGGGGCAAAAGCAGCGTTCCTCTGCAGCGCTTGCTTGTCTACGATGGAGAAAGCCCCATCACCGACCAATTGCTCATACGACCTGTGCAAGTGGCCGATTAAAAGCCAGAAACCCGGTTTTTAGTAAAAAACCGGGTTTCTGTTTTACAATGAGAAATAGAACATCAATTACAGATGTGCTATTCCTTTGATTCCTTTGAGTGTTGCTCAATCGTACGTGTCATGATCTCCTGACGTTCAGAGAAATCCTGCTGTTCTTTTGTACGTGTTTCCTCTGGTTTTTCGTCTTGATCAGCATAGGCACGCTGAAGAGCCAACTCCATTGCTGTTTGACTGGATTCTTCCTCTGTTTCCTCTTCGTCAACAGTTTCTTCTGGCTCCTCTACAGTCTCTGGCTCCAGGCCCATCATAGTTAGGTCGATACGTCGTCTCCTCCGATCTACCTTCAAGATGCGGATATCGATCTCTTCCCCCACACTGACCAGCTCGGACGGATGTTCAACGTATTCAGTGGACATCTCTCGGACGTGTAACAAGCCGGGACGCTCAGCGCCGATGTCAATGAAAGCGCCATAAGACTCGATGCGTGTCACAGTGCCGGTGCAAAGTTGACCTTCCGTCAACTCACTCCACGTCACATCCGGGGGTTCGATCATTGTCAAACTAATGCGATGTTGCTCCGGGTTCACATTGGTTACCCATACTGTCACCTCATCACCTGGCTTAATGACATCATCGACGCGGCTGATGTTATTGTCGGCCGCCAGCTGGGAGATGTGTAGCAGTCCTTTGTATTCCAACCCTACGTCTATTACTGCTCCATGAAGCCGTGTCTCCTCGACCTTGCCTTGCAAGCGCGTCTTAGGCTCAAGATTGGCAATTGACTTACTTTGGTCAGCTGCTTTTTTTGCCACAGCTTGTGTTTGTGCTCCTTCTGTCACTTCTATTCCTCCTGTCAAATAAAACTTAGGGATTTTGAGTGCAACACGCTATTATACCTTGGGCTGCTTATGTGTCAAGCTGTTCTCCTTTTTGTTTTCGTGTAGTACACAGCTCGGCCTCACCAAGCTGCTTTGGGGAAGGTTACAATCCCAGCATGAATACCTATGCGCTTATACATCTTGACGTTGTCATACGGTTCTCCCAAAATGCCATCGTGTATAGCCCAACTACGACCGCGAACGCTTTTCTCAGCTCCAGGCTGTCGGAATGGGGTGGAGCCATCGAGGCGTCTGTGCAGCAATCCACCTGGTGCAAACTCTTTGTGAATCCACTCCATGCGTCCCAGTCCCATCGCGTAGGCAAAGCCGAGCCGTTCGAAGAGTATAGCATTGTGATAAGCCAAAGGCTGGATGTAGAAGGCATCATGACTAAGTTGTGCGACAAAGCCTTCCAGGACGGGAATCAAGCGACGGGTCAAGCGTAAGCCATGACGAACCTGTCCAGGGGCCAATCCGGCCTCCATAGCTCGTATTTCCTCTTCTATGTTTCGGGCTTGTGTACCAAAGTAGGTTGGGGTGCCATCGGGCAGGTGATCGGTGTCGAAGCGCTCTGAGTGAGGGTCATTAACCATAAAAAGTATGATCTCAATCTGGTTGCTAAGGGTGTCAGCCATCTGGAGATACAACACAGGATCTTTCGTGCCCCAGGCGTGGTATAAAAAAAGCTCCACTGAAGATGAACTCGTATGGAACTCGAAAAGTGAACGGCCTGCTTCATCTGCTAGGGTTTGGGGATCAATGTTGAAGCGGTAGAGAACTTCTAGGGGGACAAGATGTCGATAAACTTGCTCAGTCTGATCATCAGGAAGGTTATTCACCTGGCTGATGGAATATAAATTCATCTCTTCCAAACGAGGCGGGGACCGCCGCGTTTTTTTCACCTGTACCGCTCCTTCACCGCTCGATTGACATCGCGCTGCATGTCGCGCTCGGCGATGGCGCGCCGCTTGTCATATTTGCGCTTCCCCCGTGCTAAGGCGATTTCCACCTTCGCCATGCCCCGAACGAGATAAATTTTAAGGGGAATGATGGTATATCCACGCTTCTGGAGATCAGATATGAGTCGGTCTATCTCATAGCGGTGGAGTAAGAGTTTGCGCGGCCGACGCGGCTCATGAGCATAATACTGCCCAGCTGGCTTATAAGGCCCGATGTGTACATCAAGCAGCCACAACTCACCGTTTTGGGGACGTACATATCCATCACGCAGGTTGACTCGTCCCGCACGGATGGACTTAATCTCAGTCCCCTTCAAGACCAAGCCAGCTTCGTATCGGTCTTCTATATGGTAGTCGTGAGTAGCCTTGCGATTGGTGGCAATAATCTTTATGTCTGATGATCTTGTCATTTTTGGAGTAGATACTCGACCGCTCTTTCCAACTGCGGATCGACATCCGGTTCTAGTTCCTCTTCCTCTGGCCAGGGTAACTCTATATCGGGCGTAAGACCCTGACCTTGGATGGGCTGGTTATCAGGTGTAAACCATAGCGCAATCGTAACTCGCAACTCGGAACCATCGCTGAGGTTGAAGGGTCGTTGTACAGACCCTTTTCCGAAAGTGGTCTCACCAATCAATATAGCTCTGTCCTGGTCCTGTAACGCGCCGGCCACAATCTCCGACGCGCTGGCACTGCCTCTATCTACCAGTACGACCAAGGGCACTTCTTCTCCTATATCCCCAGGATGAGCTCTAAACTCCTTTTCATCACCATCGCTGAAGCGCTCAATTGCAATTAAGTCATCCTCCAAGTAGATATCGGCGACGTTGATGGCTTCATCGAGCCACCCACCGGGGTTCTGTCGCAGGTCGAATACAATGCCCTTAGGATCCTGTTCCAATAGCCAGGCCAACTCTTCCTCTAACCGATTGCTCGCTGTGGAACTAAACTCTCGCAGACTGACATAGCCAATACCATCATCGCGCATCTCTGAATCGACGATGGGGATCTCAAGACGTGCCCGTTTGACTGTGACTTCAAAAGTTTCGTCTTTCTCACGCTCAATGAGCAGTTCCACTTCACTGCCAGCTGGGCCGCGGATCAGGCCGATGGCTTCGTAAAGTGTGTAATCGAGAATAGAGATGCCATCTACTTCAATTATGCGATCATTGGCTCTTAGTCCAGCTTCTTCGGCCGGCCCTTCCTCAAACGTGTCTACGATTCTGACCCCGCCAGCTTCATGTAGGTCCACAAACGCGCCGATGCCTTCAAACTCTCCAGTCGCATCCTCCTCCAAGACAGCCGCGACATCAGGTTCGATGAAGGCGGTGTAATCGTCTTCTATAGTATTGAGCATACCCCGAATAGCGGCGTATGTGACCTCCTGCATATTCGGTAGTTCGCCGTAGAAGTGTCGCTGAACTAAATCCCAAGCCTCCCAGAAAATTTGGAAACTTTCGGTTCCCTCCAATGGCGTAGGAATAGGCAATGGTGTGCGAGTAGGGTGGGGGGGCGCGGAATTGGTTCCCGAGGGCTGGCATGTTGGTGGTATGGTTGAAACTTCACCTGTCGGCAACATCCCATTATCGACCAGGAGATAAGCCGAGGCAAATCCGGCAACGAACGTCATTATGGAGATTATAAGTGCAACAAGACCTACAGTGATGAACTTTACTATAGTAGTGGAGGCTCTATCCATTTCTACTCCCTGTCCAGGTTTTCCTGGACACAATAGCACATGTTACAAGCTGAATAAATTTGGCGTTTCGTAATTCTAACACAAAGCAGTTGACGGGCAAGTAAATATCTCTCTCTGGGGAAAACGAGGCGGTTAATGCGTGGGACTGCTGCGACGCTGAGCAAACTAATCAATCTGGGGTAGGGGAGTGTTTAGAAAAGGCCAGCCTAATTTTACTTCGCATAAGTATAATTAACAGAAGTTAGTTGACGAGAGAAAAACAGCGTGGGGGAGCCAAGACCATCAACTATCGCCAACGTAAAATCCAGATACTACAACGGAAATCTCGACTTGCTCTTGGCTAGCGAAAGTTTTGGGCAACACAAAAGCGAATTCATACGATTGATCGGCGATCATCAAGCGCTCTTGGTCTCTGATCATCACTTTAGCTGCAGCCTGGGATTTTATTTCTGGGTGTACTACTGTTCCATCGACTATGATGTAAAGTTCGTCGATGAATGAAATTTCCTCTCTCTCTTCAACGATTCTCAAGATGACTGAGCCATCGATTACCTCCACTGAACCGATGTGGCTTATCTCCGTCCGTTCATTCTGCTTTCCACGTATGTTTCTGAGAATCTCTGTCCTTCTCTCAAAGTGCTGTCCATTGTAAGTATAAAGCCAAGGACAAGCCCACCCATCTCCATCGGTCAACTCGATCTGGACTTCATTCTCCCCGGACTCGATCTCTATTTCCTGATAATTGGTTGATGCGCCGCCACCCGTGACGCCTGGGTACAGAATCACATCGTCGCCATGTCCAGCTTCCTCCTTGCTGATTGGCGCTGCAATGAAAGCAGCCGCTACATAGTAAGTTCCCGGTTCAAATTGACCGCGAAAGCGTCCCTCAGGAGCCAGATGCAGATACTCCAAAGCCCAACTTAGCTCATCCTTTCTCATACTTAGCCAGCCAGGCTCGGTCGGAAACCGAACACTGCTGAAAATCTCGGCGGCGCTGGCTCTGCTCATCGCACTTTTGGGGGCAACGAGAACCAAGTGCTTGATGTTCTTAGCATCCCTCGTGTAGCCAAACGTCTCCCGATACCAACTTCCGGTGTAGTTGATGTCCACGTTCAGAAATCCCACGAAGGGATAATCCGCTACACGAAGGTCTTCATCCAGTACCCCCAGGAAATCGTAGGAGGAAATTTTGCAACCGGGACCCTCTGACGGCAAGGTAATGAGGTAACTGCTGCCCACAGCTCTCTCCTCGGTGCGCACGACGATCAGTTCATCCTCACTCAGCCAGCCAGCGGTGGTATGTATGCACACATCGCCCTCACCTACTTCATAGATCGTGAACGACTCGCCTACTTCGACAAGATCAGTCGAGCCATCCGACAAGCGCACTGCACGCAGCCGGAACATGCCCGCTGCTGAATCTTCAGCGGTTGAAGGTTCAGCTACATACTCCTGCCAGACTAGCCAAGTGTTGTTGGGCGCGAAGGAAAAATCGCCGATCTCCTGTGTCCCCTCTGTACTGGTGATTTTGCGCTCCATGCTCTCATCTTGTAGAGACTGGAGAAATATCTCGGGGCCAGGATGTCCCGGAAGTGCTTGAACCAACCATTCTCCGTCCGGGCTCACGGCGGCATCGCACGCATCAAGGCTGCCAATGGCTCTCTCCTCACCAGTATCCGTCTTGACCGCCAGCATGCCAGGATGGTAATCAAACCGTCTTTCTTCTGTCCCCAGTCTATGCCAGGCCAGATAGACTACCGATTCACCCTCTTGCCAGCTTACGAGGTGAGGGATGCTGTAGTCGGGCCCTGACTCGACATGGTCCCACACCACACTAGGGTCATTCCCCTCACCATCGGTGACAACTAACTCAAAATGATAATCCAGTTGCTGATCTTCCAGAACACCCGCGTCAATCATATCAGTGCAAATCCAGGCCAACCGTTCCCCATCGGGGCTGACCATGGGGGCATTACAGATGTCCAGGACATTTGGCACTGGAATATCGGCGATGCCTTCTGTTAGCGAGGCGATTTCTGCATAATGGTTGCCATAATAAACACGTCCTCCTGCAATCTGAAACGGCCATCTCGGATTCGCGTTTATCTCTGGCTTCGCTAGCTCCACGTGTTCAGCCGGTACAATGATCTCAGGGAAACCATCACTTCCCAGAAAGTGGAGCCGTGGTGGATCTACCGGTAGGATAATGCGGGTTGGAGTGCGAGGCTCAATCATGACCATCGGCGGCATAGGGAGCCTCTCCGGGCTAACCTTAACCGTCATTGTGTAATCACTCGGTGACCTGGAGGGAAGAACTTTGATGTAGTAATCCTGGGTGGAAGGCAGCCGCCCGCACCAAGCCGGTTGAGGAAGATAGCGTAAGTTCACCCCATCCTCTCCCCAGATGGACAGAAGAGCTTCGTCTCCAGGAGATGAAACGATGACATCCATCATCTGCCCCTCCATTGCGCGGAGGATGTAACGGTCGTACCCTTCGTCCTCGATGCGTCCATTTACTGTTGCCGAGGATGCGCTCGGCTCGAACTGGATGCGCTCTGGTTCGGGTATCCGTGTAGGGGACGGCGTAGGAGTTGGTGTTGGGGAACCAGGCGCGGTGGACGTTGGAACGGGAATAGTCACGGAGGGAGTGTTGACAGGCATTGACGTAGCAGTTGGAGTAACAGGGGAATCCTCTTTTTCAGTTACCCTCGTCGCTTTGGGTGGAGTAAGCGTAACCGATGAGCCAGACAAGCGACAAGCGATAACCACTACAACAAGCAATATGAACAGTCCCATAATAGCCTGTTTCTTCATAAAACCCCCATTCATACCCTACTCGGATACCTTGGGCACAGCGGCACCAAGTTGGAAATCGACAAGTACCCACTGTCCCTTTTGCAATCGAAGGCGCCAAGTCCCATACCGCTCCTCTCCTTCCGACATTACCTTGACTTGCACCGTTTGGGGCTCCGTATTACTTTCCTCATCCAAAGCGGTCAACGTACGTCCAAATTTAACCAAGTCTTCAAGATCGGTTTCCGCTTGCAGTTCTTTACCCAGTAGTGTGTGAGCAGTCGCTGTCTTCCCATCGCCCAGCAGTTCATAGAAGGCGACCACGACGCAAGAAGGGGATTCTTCCAGGGATAGACAAGCATCGAGATCCACGGATAATTTGTAGCGTGAGCTGACACGGTAGCGCTGCCCATCCCAGGCAGCTACTTTTTCGATAAAGTATCCCGTCCCAAATGGATCGGAGCGAGCTATGACCCGGCCTCCCTCCTCGATCAGAATCCCATCCTCACCGACCAGGCTCATCAGCGCAGAGTAGGCCGCAGCATTCCATCGAAAGATGTTCACCGCCGTGGCTCCCGCGCCGATTTGGCCCGTGACCAGTATCTCCACACGCCCGTCGCTGTTGTGATCGTAGACCTCGACCGTCACTGGGTGAGGAGCGGTATCGGTGACAAAGAGCTCCCCACCCAGATGGTGAACACTGTTATCAGTCTCAACTACCAATCCATAACCCTCACTATACGCATCCTCGCCCCCGTAGAGCACCACGCTTTCAAGTTCACCGTCATCGTCACAATCGGCCGTTGTAAAGAGCACCACACTGGTGCCTTGTGGGAGAAAATCCGAGAAGGAGCTTGTGATTGTCGCAATTGTCGCATTAGTATTTAGCGTCAGCGTTGAAGTTGGCACCGCTGTAGCGGTCGTGGACATAGGGACGGATAACCGACAGGCAACAGTCACCGCGCCCACGACAATTCCCAAAACGAGCAATCCCAAAACGCCCCTCTTTCTCCCATTCTCCATTCTCAATTCTCCATTCTCAATTCAGCAGTGAAGGCGTTTCCACATTCGGGGCAAGTCAGTTCCGTGATCGATGCGACGGAGTGAATGGGCGAATTTTCGCCCGGCGAATTTTCGCCCGTTGAGTTTTCAATCATCCTCTATTCTCCGTTCTTCATTCTTCATTCTCAAATACCTCTCGGTGTGCTCGGCGGTAATCCTCTCGCTTGGTCTGGGCGTAGATGCGTGTGGTGGCTGGTGAGGAATGGCCCAGCGCGTATTGCGTCAATGCCAAATCACCGGTTTGGCTGAGGAACTCGGTGGCGAAATAGTGGCGCAAAGTGTGCGGCGTGAGGTGAAAGCGCTCCAAAATGCCGGCCTGGGAGGCTAGCTCGACAAAAGTATTTTGTACACTACGAGTTGAGAGGGGCAAAGCCCTTCCCCCAGCCCGACGGTCGTGTCGAGAAAAAACCGGCAGGTTGGCAAGTGGTCGCCGCTCAGCTCCATCTTGTCGAGCTCTCAGATAGGTTTGGATTGCTTCCCATGCCCGTTTGGAGAAAAGCACCTCGCGGTCCTTCTTGCCCTTGCCATACTTGACAATGGCGCCCTTGACATCATATAACAAGTGGCTACGCTCCAGGCGCACCAGTTCTCCTACCCGCATCCCGGAGCTGAGTAGCGCCTCAATGATAGCGATATCGCGCAGGCGGATTAGCTTCTTGCGACGTTTTTCGCCTTCTGTCATATCATCGGATAGTTTGACCGGCCGATGTACTTCTTCCAATAACATAGCTATGATCTCTTGAGATGGCAGTTTATCAGGGGGAAGCTGGTCCCGTTGCTTCCGCCTGCCAGCTCGAGATAGTGTCCTGCGCAATGCGTCGTAAGTGTGGCCGGCCAAGGGAAGCCTCTCTGTCTCCACCACCAGATAGTCTAGGAAACCGGAAATAGCGGCGAAGTAGGTTGCCTTGGTCGACTCGGAGATGCGCCGCTCGTCGCCATCGGCTACTTCCTCAAGCAGATAATCGTACAACCAGGTGATAAAATCGGTGATGATGGCGGGTGTTAGAGCCTCTACCTTGGTCTCTCCGGGTGAGAGGGATTGCTCAGCTAGGTAAGTGCTGAGATGATTCAAGCTAGTAGCATATGTGTCCGCCGTTGCCCTAGAGCGCGAGGCCTTCAAAAAATCCAGATACTGTTCAATGGCTTCGTCGATTTTCATTGGTTGCTCAGGGGAGCGAAAATTAGCACGCGGTGGTTATGTGCATCGGTAACATAGATGGAGCCATCTTTGGACACAGCAATGCCTTGAGGCAGTTTGAAGGATTGCTCGTCCGTTCCATATTGTCCAAAAGATAGCAGATAGTTTCCCGTACTATCAAAGACTAGTACACGATAGTAACCGGGATCGGTGACATAGACACGACCCTCGGCATCGACCGCCAGATATGGTTTTTCCTCCGGGATTCCTGCATCCCACCCCTCAATGGGCCATTGGCGCAGAAAATCCCCTTGGGGATCGAACGCCTGCACGCGCTGATTCCAGGTATCCGCGACGTACATGATATGTGATTGCCCATCGCTGCGGCTGAACGCGATGCCTACTGGTTCATCCAAATATCCTTCGGCTACACCTCCCCCACCCCACTGGAAGGCGAATTCCCCATCAAGTTCGAATACCTGTACTCGCTTGTTGCCCGTATCAGTCACATAGACGTAGGAGCTTTCGTCGATAGAGTTGATGGCAATGCCTCGTGGGCCGTAGAAGGCGCTCTGTCCGATCTCCCCATCCTCGGGGCTGTATTGCCCAAACAATCCCCAGGCAGTGACCGGTTCGCCCTCGGGGTTTAACTTTTGGATGCGATGGTTCCATGTATCGGCAACATAAATGTCACCGTTGGGAGCGATAGCAACGTCCCAGGGTTCGTTAAATCCGCGCTCTTGTCCAGCCTCTGCCTCAACGGGAGAATGTCGTCCCCAAGCAGTGACGAAATCCCCTTCGGCGGTAAATTTTTGAATGCGGTGGTTGCCGGCGTCCGCCACGTAGACGAAACCCTCAGGGCCGATGGTGATCCCCCGTGGATTTTGGAACTGGCCATCTTCTGAGCCTTGGGTTCCGAAGGTTTTTCGCGCGGCCAAATTTTGCCAGTTTTCCTCGTAGGGATCTACAGGTCCTATTTCGGCCAATTCCCCTTCAGTGACACCTAGGTCCCATATCTGTGATGTGATGTCGCGGCGAATGTAAAGACGATACTCACTGCGCAGGGGCCACTCATCGAGTGAGTGATTTTTCTCGGTCCCGGTGAGAGAGCTGACTACTTCATCATAGCGGCGGTAGTCGCGATTGTACCAGATATCCCATAACGCTGCTCTCATTTGTGGGTTGGTGATGGCTGTGCGGATGCGTTCCCAGGTCAGTCCCTTGTAATCCTCCATTGGCCACCAGAGGAAAGTATAAGTATTGGCAACATAATCTTTGCTCATGTAAGGCGCTACATCGTCCCATTCCCCTCGACCGGCAATCACGACTGGGACATCCAACTGCTCTCGCGAGGGATTTTCTCCGTAGAAGGCAGCGTTATCATAATCACGCAGATACCAATGGAAAGGCCAGGAGCCATCGGCTCCATAGGCGACTTTGATTAGCTTTGGGCCGCCAGCGACGCGGCGTGATAATTCCTCGATTTGACGCATTGTATCTTTGACAGCGGGCCCGGCATGAGCGTAAACCAAGTGCTCGATGGGGTAGCTATAGTTGATGTAGCAAAAGCGCCAACTGGTTCGAATGGTGAGCAGTGTTGATACAAGCAGAGCAACAAGCAGCAATAAGCGCCAAGATGTACGCCACCCGCTGCGAGAGATCCAGTAGACCATGCCTGCGCCCAGGAGAAGCATGCTGATCGATGCGCCTATGAGCTGACCAGTGATGTTCAGTTGAGCCAAGCTAGTCCCTTGGAATGGGCCTGAGGAAACAGCGTATATGAATGCACCTAGAGCCATCACGAATGGTGGTGCAATGAGTGCCAGTAACCATACGCGGCGGCGGAACACCCGCCGCCAGTTTATGTTTTCTACGAAGCTTCCTAGAGCCCATCCAGAAAGTATAATCATCGGCAAAGCCAGGTGAACCGTTAGCCAGGGCATTTTCTCGCCAGCGTAAGAGTAGAAAGCCCAAGCTGTCACTGTCCACCACAGGAGGAAAACAAGGAATGACGGATAACGTGTGATCGATGGAGTTGATGAGGGATCACGCAGCGCGGATCGTACAGCTAGATAGGTTGCAGTAACGAAGGTTAAGAGCAACGGGAGGTAATCGTACATAGGAAGAATGATACCATAATAATACCATGGTTGGTCACCGCGCTTGACTCCTTGTTGAGCCAGCCAGTAGCCCATTGATCCGATCATACCGCTGGCTATGCCGGTACCGTTGGTAAAGAATGTGGTGAAAAGAATGACAAAAATGGCGTAATGGATAGCGGCTGCTATACTCCATTTTCGCCAGTTCCATGCCAGACCGATGCCTATGGAAATCAGAAGTACTGCAACAGTGATGGCGCCGGAATAGTAGATTGTCGGCGGGCTGTAGTCTATTGGGTCCAGGCCTGCCAGGCTAATCAGAATCGGGGAGAGAAAGGGCAAGCAGAGGGTACCTAAAAGTATGATCAGATCGAACGAACGAAAATGGCGCAGAGTGTTCAGTATGGATTTCAGATCTTTGTCAGTATTAAACCAGGGGTGTGCCAATGCTCGGCTTATGAGTAAACCAATGAGAAAGAAGCCAATAATAGCGTTGTAGATGAATGCCACTTCCTTGGTGGCAAACATCAATGAAATTCCACCTGCCATGAGATAAAGCCAGCGTTCGCGGCCATCATGTAAATAAGAGAAAGTTGCAAAAATAACGATGAGAGTCCACAGGATGACGGGTAAATCGTGTCGGATGTAGCGTGAATAATAAGCGATAGAAGGAGAAATCAGCAAGAAAAAAGCAGTAGCGAGTGCTCCGAGGCGTCCCAGCCAACGGCGCAGCAAGTAGGGGAAAGCTACCACAGCGACACTGATTAGCGCAACAGCTAACCGGGCGGTAAAGTCGTTGTCACCGAAAAGAAAGTAAGAAAGCGCGGTAGCATGGAAAAGAAAAGGCCCATGCATCAAGGGAGTGTGGCGGAAGCCGTTTCCAACATATAAATCCCAAGAATACTTGGTGTGCAGGCTTTCATCATGACTCTGCACCCGTATTCCCAAACCCCACAGTCTCGTAGCAAGGGCTATGACGATTAAGGCTAGGTAGAGTATCTTTTCCCAATCCCAATGGGCTAATCGTTTATCCAACAACTGAGTCAATCTATGCCTCACAAGACCCCCCTATTATGCAAATGTGTGTTATCGGTTTTGCGATTCAACTGAAACGGAATGAAGTACCACTTCGCATAGCCTATTTTGCTTTATCTGAAGACAGATTCTGCCTTGCACTATTGTTGGCGTGCTATATTCACTACACGAAGTTAAATAAACCAAACCTTGATAAATCTGATCTTAAGGATGCTGAGTGAGCTCATTGGATGTCTCTTTTCTTATCCAGAGCGTGACCCATTTTTCAGCCACGCGTAATGGTGAAGATTCAGCACCTCTAGGTCTCTCGCGGAAAAGCAGCCATTTAGCAAGCCACTTACATGAACCCTCTTGCCAGCTACAGTTAAATTCAAGCGGATCCCAATGCCAACGCAGAACAAAATTCTGCCCCACATAGGGATAATCCGAGACAAATGCCTCCTGCTCAGCGACCACCACCGGCACTTCCCCAGTTATCGAATCTATGCTTTCAACATAACGAACCGCGCGGAAATCACGCAAGTACCAACTCAAAACTGGATCGGAGGGATCAACAAAGGTGAATTCCATTGTTGTTGGCAACCCCGTCTCGCGCCAAGACAGATTGCGTAATGTATGCACCAAATCGCGTACCCCAACAGCAGTGGGCCTGGTCAAAAGTAGTTCACAGTTCTCGACAGGATCCCCATAGGCACCTGCCCACCCCACCGACAAGGTGAACAATAAAAGCGCGATGAGCGTGCCGTTCGCGATATCACGCAGCGCTAATTCAAATCCTATTGCTAAAGTAAAACTAGCACCAAGAAGTAATTGCAGAACAAATGACAAAAACACCAGCAACAGATCCGCGGAATCGCCAAAAGCAGCGTAACGAGCGACCCGCAAGTAGATATAGATCCAGAAAATAAACACCGCAAGACTGTAAACCAGCTCACCCACCCAGATCTCTCTAATTTCAAGGTCGCGCAGGAAAGCATTCAAAGCAACTCCGGATAGACATGCCAGCGGCAAAATGACCGACAGCAGATCAAGTGGCTCCCGACCAGGCATAATAGTCAGTAACAATAATCCTAATCCAGCCCAGACACCTAGCATAAAGCCCAAGCGATGCTCACGCAAGATCATCCAGATCAGCCCTGCTATCCCCAGGAGTAACGTCAATTGCTCATAGGAGATCAATAGGACAAAGGGAGAAGCTGTAAATCCCGATGCAGCTCCGAAACGAGCGAACCACTGTGCCAAAAGGTCTCCCGTAACTCCAAAACCGGCGGGGTTCCATCCTAAACCAGTGGACAAGGCCAGAAAGGCAGCGATAAATATGAGCATAAAGTATGACACATGAGGCCTTAAACTTGAAACACAAGGCATAAAACGTAAGACGTAAGACGTAATTAGACCAGCTAGAAGCAAGGGAAAGAGTATGCCATAGACTGAGGGACTACTAGTCAGACCTAACACCAGACCTACGGCTGAAAGCACCAACCAGAAGCGCTGATTAGTCTCCACGAAGCGGATGAGCCCTCCCATACACGCCATCACACCGAACGCAGCGATAACTGCTCCATTCAATTGCCGAGAGGCAACTAGTGCTGTAGGAGAAAATGCGAGGCAAAGCCCAGCCACGAATGCGCCTATGCGTCCCAGACGATTCCGAAGCAGCAATGGAGTGAGTGTCAATGCAGCCCCGAAGAAGGCAGGACACAATCGCGCTAGGCCATCGCCTCCCTCAAAGAGGGAAAAGAGCAATGCGTTCACCGCGAAGAGAAATGGGCTATAGCCCGATGCAGCCGTTGTCTGGACAGCGGATTGATCATTAACAGCACGCCAAGATAAAACAGCTTCGTGAGCCTCAGATAGGCCGAGGGGAAGAGCGCCCAAACTAGCCAGACGCATCGTCAACGCGACGACAGCGAGAAGCACCCAGAGGGCAGTTTCGAGAGTAATTTTTGAGGAAGGAGACTCGTAACTTGTGTGATTCATTTTGACTTTACTTTACCATAGCTACATACCAGGGTCAAGGCATCCGGGTTTCCAGCTTGCCAGGCGCCGGGAGAGGCATCCAGATCGGGGTCGAGGAAAAGGTTGAATAACATTCCAAGGTAGTTGACACCAGCGGCGCCAGTGAGTTCTGCTGGGCCTCAGGAAGAACAGTCGGGGATGGGGTAGGAATCATCAACACCTCTGGCT
>CAZDYW010000006.1:0-27832 GCA_964509655.1 uncultured Anaerolineales bacterium | reverse complement strand
AAAAAGCTTATTAAATATTGGGAAGTGAATTATGGATAGGGAAAGCGTGAAGCGACACCAAAGGAGCTTGATCAACAAGCTGCGGCTGCCCATTGTGGGCTCTGTGGTAATCGTCCTGCTGATTATGGGATTAGTCTTGATTCTCATCGGAAGGCAAGCTCTAAGACAGCAGATCTTCCGTGTCCAGCGAAAGACAGCCGAGGAGATCGCCCTCTCCATCTCTTCCTATCTAGAGGGCACTAAGGAGGATCTGGCAACCCTCGCCCAAGTACAGGATTGGTCCAAACTTAGCCGAGAGGAAAAAAAGCGGACACTAGAAAGGTTTTGGCTTGAGCGACAAGAGACCTACGAAGAAATCACCTTTCTGGATCGAGCCGGATTGGAGATAGCCAAGATCTCACGCTTCCACACTTATCTCCCTGAGGAATTGGGTAGCCAAGCCAATATTCCAGCTTTTCAACGAGCTGTGGCCGGTGAGAAGTTCTTAGCTGAGGAGCTAACAATCTCTCCTTACAGCGGGCTACCTGTCATAGAGATGGCGGTGCCAGTTCCCGATCCCAACAGCAGTAACTCAATCGGCGTGCTATTGGCCAAAGCCAACATCGGACAGATGTGGGAATCTGTGGCCGAGGTCGAGGTTGGCGAGACCGGTTACGTCTATGTGATCAACAGGACAGGGCGCATGCTGGCCCACTCGGATCTGAAGCGATATCTAGAACTGCGTGACGAGAAACTCAGCGACGTGTCGGCCGTCCAAAGGGTCAGATTTGGCCTGGAGGAGACCGCAGCATCCCAGTATGAAGGATTAAATGGCGATAGCGTAGTGGGTGCTTTCGCCCCCATTGAAGATACCTATTGGTTCACCATCGTCGAGTTACCAACAAATGAAGCCTATGTCACCACTCAACGAATGGTGGTGAGCTGGCTGGGATTGATGATAGTGACAGTATTGGCTATTAGCGGCTTGGCGTCCTGGTTGCCTCAGCGTATTGTCCGCCAACCGCTGGCCGAACTCCAGGAAGGCGCAGTACGCCTGAGCCGCGGTGATTTGGAACACCGTATCACGCTGCACACACGAGATGAGCTGGAGACTCTGGGTAACGCATTCAATGAGATGGCCAGTCATCTACAGGAGCTCTACGCCGGGCTGGAACAGAAGGTAGCTGATCGCACGCGAGAGCTGGAAAAACATGCCACCCAATTGGAGGCCGCTGCCGAGGTGGTGCGTGAAACTGTTGCCATCCATGATATCGATCAGTTACTTGATGAGACAGTTTATCTCATCCCTGAGCAATTCGGTTTCTATCACGCCGGCATATTCTTACTGGACGACTTCAAAAAGTACGCAGTTTTGAAGGCTGCATCGTCTGAGGGTGGTCAGCGGATGCTGGAGCGAGGTCACAAGCTAGAGGTTGGTCAAGTGGGCATCGTCGGCTATGTCGCTGGCAGTGGAGAGCCACGCATCGCCCTCGACGTCGGTGAGGACGCCGTCTATTTCGACAATCCCGATATGCCGGAGACACGCTCCGAGATGGCGCTGCCATTGAAAGTCAGCGGGGAGATCATCGGCGTACTCGACGTACAATCCACCGAGGCAGAAGCATTCACCGACGAGGACGTGGCTGTCCTACAGGCCATGGCCGACCAAGTGGCACTGGCTATTGAGAACGCCCGTCTCGTGAGCGAACTGGAGCGAACAGTTCGCGAACTGGAGATAGCGCAAGGACATTACGTCGAGGAGGCCTGGCAAATTATCGCCCAAGACACTACCCGAGTACCGGGATATCGCTACCGACATTCGGGCCTTGAAGCCGTTGTCGATCAGCCTGCGGAAGCCATCCAGGCGCTGCAAGAGGGACGTCCTATAATCACCGCTGAGCCCAGCGAGGGGGACGGGCAGGATTCACGCGCCGGGTTGGCTGTGCCAATCAAGCTCCGGGACCAGACTATGGGAGTGCTCAATCTACGTCTCGAAAGTGAGCCAACCTCGGAAGACGTGGAGATGATTGAGGATATAGCCAGCCGCTTGGCGCTGGCGCTCGAGAACGTCCGTCTGCTGGAGGAGTCTCAACGCCGAGCCGTACGCGAGCAGACACTTGGCAGGGTCACCGCTCGCTTTACCCGTTCTCTCGATATAGACACTGTTTTGCAGACCGCCGTGCGAGAGCTAGGGCAACTGCTGGAGATGGACGAAGTCTCAGTTTACGTGGAAAATCCCAAGGAAGATGCAGATCGCACTCAAAACAATCCAGCCAGCTAGATGATGTGAGGGAATAATGATGCTTAACCGGATCAAAAAATTACTCGCCCCACCAGTATTTGAAGGTGACGAAGAAAAAACACGTATCACGAGATTGCTCAATGGCATTCTTTGGGCTTTGGTCGCTATGTCGGTGATTATGGCTCCTCCTCTCATCATCTTCAGCGATACCGCTTCCAGCAGGATCACCTCAATAGCCCTCATTGGGACTATGTTACTGGCAACGCTGGGATTGCTCTGGCTAATGCGTAGCGGCCTCACACAACTGGCAAGCTCGTTGCTCTTACTTATCCTTCTAATTACTCTCGGCATCAGCATGATCTTCTTCGGCGGTATACAAAATGTCATTGCCACCGGCTACCTCCTGGTCATTGTGACAGCCAGTCTACTGCTAGGCAGACGTGGCACAATCACCTTCGGTCTTCTAAGTCTGCTGGTCTTCGCAGGTATATACTGGGCCCAGCGTACTTATGAGAATATTCCCGTCTTCCCAATGCTCCAGGTAAGCTTCGGCGACTTGATCATCTTTTTCGGCATCTCTGCCCTGATGGCGGTGTTGATGAGCTTCGCCCTTTATGACCTGACCGAGGCACTGGAGCGTGCCCGGCGTGGCGAGCAAGAACTAGCCGTCAGCAACCGTGAGTTACGCGCCAGTCGTAACGCGCTCCAGGCTACCATGTTTGATCTAGAGCACAGAAATAAACAGATCCGCTTGGCAAGCGAGGTAGCCCGAGACGCAGCCGCTGCGCAAGACCTGGAACAGATACTGGAGAGAGCGGTCAATCTGATGCAAGCCCGCTTTGACCTCTATCACGTCGGGCTTTTCCTCATCGACGAGCGCCGCGAATACGCTGTACTGAAGGCAGCGGCTGGATATGGAGCCAAACAAACCTTAGAACAGGGATTTCGAGTAAGGGTTGATAGAAAGAGCGCTTTAGGACAGTTCGCGATCAAAGGAACTCCATATATCGTCCAGGAAACTGGAGAGGACCCAGTCTACTTGGAACATCCAATACTGAAAGAAGCACAATCGAGGGCACTTTTGCCTTTGCGGGTCGGAGAGGAGACTATCGGTGTAATCGGCATTCAGAGACAAGATGTGAATGCTTTCAGCGAGGACGATATCGCCGTGCTGCAAATCATGACCGACCAACTAGCGGTGGCGATTGAAAAAGCCCGTCTGTTGCACAATATGGAGCAAGCAGTGCGCGAAATGGAAGCAGCCTCGGGAAGATATACAAGAGAGTCGTGGCGCGCAGTCGGACAGCGGGCTGGAAGGCCGCCAGGCTATCGCTACCGCCATAAGGCCATCGACCCGATAACTGAACAGCCTCCAGAGGTTCGTCAGGCATGGTTAGAAGGTCGGCGCGTGGTCGATGCTCAGAACAATGAGGAGCAAGAAGGCGTAAAAGCGGCCGCTATTCCCATCAAGCTCAGGGAAGAGACCATCGGCGTATTTGACATCCGCTCGGCTAACGACACAATTTCCTCGGAAGCTCTCTCGTTAGTCGAAGAAATCGCCGATCGTCTAGCGCTGGCATTGGAGAACGCTCGTCTATTGGAAGACACTCAACGCCGCGCCGCCCGAGAGCATCTGACCAGAGAGATCACGGACAAGATGCGCCGCGCTGCGAGTGTAGAAAGTATCGTGCAGACAGCAGTAGATGAGCTATACGAAGCATTGGGCACAACCCGTGCCTTCGTGCGACTGGGCGTCGCTCCTTCTTCACAGGAGAGCGTAGAGGAGCAAGAGCGCGAGTAGAATGAAAAGCAGTATATGCAATTAGATGCCAGGAGAAACCAACAATGAAAATTGAACAAAAAAGGTGGACAGAGACTCGTGGTTGGGAACCAGATGATCCTGCCTCAGGAGACGCCGCTACGCTCACGGCTCAACTGGTTTTGATATTTGGCGCCACGCCAATTCTAAAAGAACAAAAGCAATTCCAGGAAATCAGAGAGGCTTATCCCGATGCCCACCTGCTGGGCTGTTCAACCGCTGGCGAAATCCACGGCATCAGGGTTTTCGATGATTCTCTGGTAACCACGGCTATTCAATTTGAACACACGCAACTCCAGGGCGCTGAAGTTAAGCTGAGCGAAGCAGGGGATAGCTTTCAAGCAGGAGAGCAACTGGCCACCTCTCTCCTCGACGAGAGGGAGGATGGACTGGCGCACGTTTTAGTCCTTTCCGATGGACTCCAGGTGAACGGAAGCGAACTCGTAAGAGGATTGGCCAAACATCTCCCTAACGAGGTCGAGATTACGGGGGGACTTGCCGGGGACGGAGCTCGTTTTGAGCAGACCCTGACTTTCTTTGACAGTGCACCTGAAGAAGGGAAAGTAGCCGTGCTGGGTTTCTATGGAACTGGTCTGAAAGTCGGGTATGGCTCTATGGGCGGATGGGACCCGTTTGGCCCCGATCGGTTAATAACCCGTTCAGAGGGAAGTGTGCTCTACGAATTGGACAAGCAGTCCGCTTTAGAACTGTACAAGAAGTATCTGGGAGAGTACGCCGCCGATCTGCCCGCCAGCGCCCTGCTCTTCCCACTGCAACTCCGCACCACAGAAGGAGAACCCGGCCTGGTGCGCACAGTCTTGTCCATTGACGAAGAGGAGCAAAGCATGACTTTCGCGGGAGACATCCCCGAAGGAACCTATGCTCGCTTCATGAAAGCCAATTTTGAGCGGCTGGTCGATGGCGCAATCGAGGCCGCCAGAAATAGCCACAAGGTGATTGGCTCATCTTCGCCGGACCTGGCCATCCTCATCAGTTGTGTGGGCAGGAAACTGGTTCTGAAGCAAAGGGTAGAGGAAGAGGTGGAAGGTGTACGTGACATCCTGGGTGAGCACACCGTCTTGACGGGATTTTATTCCTACGGAGAAATCGCCCCGTTTATACCCTCCACCCGATGTGAATTGCATAACCAAACGATGACGATTACCACTCTAGCAGAGGAGTAGCTGATGCACAGGTTACTTCAGCGGCAACTGAAACGTCACACCGAATCGGTCGATTCTATTCCAGAAGAATGGCAGAGTTTCATAGATGCGGTGAACAAAACATATCACCAGACCGATGCCGACCGCGCTCTACTTGAGCGCTCGTTGGACCTAACCTCGCAAGAGCTTATTGAGGGGAACCGACAGCTTCGACGGCAGATAGCCGAGCTGGAGCGCTACGCCATGCAGTTGAAAACTGCCACCGACATCTCCAGCGCCGCTACCTCCATTCTAGACCTGGATGAACTCCTGCCCCACGTCGTCGAACTGGTCCGAGAGCGTTTCGGCCTGTATTACGCCGGAATTTTCCTGCTGGACGAGCAGCGTGAATGGGCAGTCCTGCGCGCTGGCACGGGGGAGGCCGGGCGCAAAATGCTGGAGGCGGGTCACAGACTAAAAATGGGCAGCGAATCTATGATCGGCTGGTGCACTGCCCACGATCAGGCCCGCATCGCGCTCGACGTGGGCGATGAGGCAGTGCGTTTCGACAATCCACTGCTACCCAAGACCCACTCAGAGATGGCACTGCCGCTCAGCGCGCGAGGGCGAGTCATCGGCGCCATGACCATCCAGAGCACCGAAGAGGCCGCTTTTTCCGACCAAGACATCGCCGCCTTGCAGACAATGGCCGACCAGGTGGCCAGCGCCATCGAAAACGCACGCCTGTTCGAGCGGACACAGGAGGCCCTGGGCCAAACCGAGGCACTCTACAAAGGCAGCAGCCAGGTGACTGGCGCGCAGACAATTGATGACATCTTGCAAGCTCTGATTCAATCAACAGCTCTGCAGAGACTCGAAAGAGCCAATTTCCTCCTCTTCGACCGACCATTTATGCATAGCGAGCAACCAGATGCTTTCACGGTCAAAGCCGTATGGGAACGCAGCGGAGGGGAACCCCGCGCTCCCGTCGGCACCCGCTACGATTTTGATCAGTTCCCAGCGGCTCGAGTCGTAGATCGTCACGAACCGACCATCGTAGAAAACGTGGCCACGGATAAACGCATAGACGAGAAAACTCGCGATCTGATCCTGAATCAATTAGGTACGCGGAGTATAGTCTTCTGGCCGCTGATGGTAGGCGAACAATGGATCGGTTTGGTCACCGGCCAAGCCCCAAGAGTGCTAGAGATGAATGAGGATGAGGTCCGCCAAATCACCAATCTAGTCGATCAAGCAGCGACAGCAATCCAGAATCAATTATTGCTCGAACAGACCCAAGCCCGCGTCCGTCGCGAGCGGATTCTGCGAGAGATCACAACTCGAATGCGTGGTTTCACCGACCCAGAGGCAATCATTCGCTCAGCGGTGCGCGAATTAGGCATCGCTATCGGACGACCGACGTTCGTCCGCCTGGGCAGCCAGGAAGATTTATCACAGCCCCTCGAAAAAGTCAACGGCGGCGACGGAAAGGAAGGAGAGGCATAAATGCTCCCACTTGCGCTCACCCTTAAACAAAATTTAGATGAAATAGCCGTAACCTACGAACAGCGCCTTCGAGAGATCAAAGGATACGCTCAATTGACCGATGTAGACAGGCTAGAAGCAGCCCAATATGACCTGGAACTGATCACCGACTGCCTGGAGGAAAAAGACGATACTAGCTTCGTCGACTTCATTAGGAACAAGGCCGGCGTGCGACTGGGAAAGGATTTTGACCCCGAAACCCTGCTACAGGTTCTGACCGCTCTTGAGAAAACGCTTATGCCGTTCGTATCTACCGCTGAAGACGCGATCTTTCTCTGGCGCACCTTCTCCAAGGCCCGCAGCGCCGCCTCCCAACGCACCGTCCAGATGTTACACGAGTCGGAAATGCAGCTCAGAAACCTGGCGGATAATATCTCCGTAGGTGTCTTCATCCATCGCGAGGGGAAGCTAAAATATGTCGGTCGCGAAGGGGCCAAAATTCTTGGGTATCCTGACCCGAGTGAACTCGTTGGGCACTCCATCATGGAATTCATCCACCCGGAGGAACGAGAGCGCATAGCCAACATAACACGCCGCCGCGTCGCAGGCGAACCTGTCCCCGACCGATATGAATCTCGCCTGATCACCCGAGATGGCTCCGCCCTCAACGTGCTGCTTTATAGCACGCTCACCACACATGAAGGGGAAACCGCCACTCAGGGGGCCTTCATCGATATCACTGAGCGCAAACAGATGGAGCAACAGATACAGGACGCGCTGGATCGCCGAGGGCGCCAGGTGGAGACCAGCACTGAAATTGCTCAACAGATCGCCGCCGCCCCTGCCTTGGACGAACTGTTCAATCGCGTGGTCGACTTGATCAAGGAGCGTTTCGGCTATTACCATACCCAGATTTTCCGCTACGAGCCAGCGCTGGACGCCGTGGTATTGGTAGTCGGCTATGGGGAAACTGGCGAGAGGATGCTGGAAGCAGGCCATCACCTGGAGCTGGGGCACGGAGTCGTGGGCGCTGCTGCGGCCACCGGTCACTCCATCATAGCTTCAGACGTAACTAAAGATCCCGAATGGGTCCCGAACCCTTACCTTCCGGAGACGAAAGGGGAGTTGGCAGTGCCGATCAAGTGGCAGGATGAAGTGTTGGGAATCCTCGACGTGCAGAGCGACACCATCGGGGCTCTGACAGAGGAGGACCAGATTTTGCTGGAGGGTCTCTGCGGTCAGATCGCGATTGCCATCCAGAACACTCGCTTGCGGCAGGAGATGGAAGAAAACTTACAAGAGTTGGAGCGCTTAGCCCGTGCAACGAGCCGTGAGGGCTGGGAGGCATTCCGAAGCGAGATGCGTTCAACGGCTGAATCTTCATCCGCATACCTGTTTGATAGAACCGAGGTCGTGCCGGCCGATGACTTATGGACACCAGAGATCAGAGCAGCAATCCGACGACGAAAAATGGTAACGCCGACCGCAGACAATGGAGCGGCAACGGTTGCTCCACTTGCGGTAAGGGGCGAGATCATCGGCGCTCTCGGAATAGAGGAGGACCCCAATAAGCCGCTCTCGGACGAAGAATTAGCGCTGATTGAGGATTTCTCGGAGCAGCTATCCCTGGCCCTGGAAAGCGCTCGCTTATTTGAGCAGACACAAACTGCGCTGGCAGAATCAGATGCACTATACGAAACCAGTCGCTCACTCATCACCGCCGATAGGCCGGAAGAGATGCTCGAAGCGATCTCCAGGCCGGCCCTCGATGCAGGAGCAAAGGTAGCAACCTTGTTTTACGTCGATGTAAACTCCGCGGGAGAGCCTGAATGGGCAGAAGTGGTTGCCCAAAAACAGGCCACTGAAGGACTAGCCCTACCCACTGGAGACCGTTATCATATCCCAGATTTTCCATTAGGCCACATAATGACCGCCGATCCACAAGAACCTCAACTAATCGACGATATCAGAATAAATGAAGCTGTCGACGAAAAAGCGGCCCAGATTTTGAATTCTATGGAAGCTCGGGCCATTGCAATCATTCCCTTGACGTTGGCCGAGCGATGGCAAGGCATTGTCACACTAAGCTGGTCCGAACCCCACGAGTTCAGTGAGCGTGAGCGGCGGCTCTACAGTGCCACAGCGCCACAATTGGCCACCTTGATCGAGAACCAACGCCTGTTCGCGCAGACACAACAGGCGTTGGAGGAAGTAGAGGCAGTACACCGGCTCTACTTGCGCGAACAATGGGACAGGTTCATCTCCACGCGGGCCACTCCTATCTACGAACGCACTAAGCCGAACATCTCCACCTCGGATGAAGACTTACCACCCGAGGTCGCGCAAGCCTTGGAGCGAGGCGAGTTTATCGTCGGGTCGCGGAGGGACGGAACCATCCCGGGGAAAGGCCAAAATGCCATAGTAGCTCCCCTTACGCTCCGTGGCGAGGTCATCGGCGCTCTGGGCCTGCAAGAGCCGGAGGGAGGCCGCGATTGGACAGAGGAGGACATCGCACTGGTCGAATCTGTGGCCGAGCAGTTGGCCTTGGCTATCGAGAACGCCCGCTTGCTGGAAGAGACACAGCGGCGTGCACAGCGTGACCGGATGGTCGCCGACATTACCTCCAAGGTCCGCGCCTCCTCCGATATAGAGACCATTTTGCAGACGGCAGTGCGTGAGCTCGGTGCCGCGATGGACACCGACCGGGCGCGAGTGCAGTTGAAGGCAGAGAGTAAGAAAACAGGGGAAGGGGATTATGGAGAAGAGCAGGCGACAAATGAATGAGAGGCGCAGTGATTATGATGGAGCCTGGAAAGAGGCATTGGAACAGTACTTCCCTGAGTTCATGGCCTTTTTCTTTCCTCAAGCCCACGTCGAGATAGATTGGTCAAGGGGATACGAGTTCCTGGACCAGGAGTTGCAAAAAGTAGCACGTGATGCCGAGTTAGGGCGACGCAGGGTAGACAAACTGGTCACAGTGTGGCAGGATAGCGGAAGCGAGGCATGGGTGCTGATACACGTGGAGGTGCAAAGCCAAAGGAAAGGGGGATTTGCCGAGCGAATGTACGTGTACAACTATCGGCTGTTTGACCGCTATCAACGGCGAGTAGCGAGCATGGCCGTGTTGAGCGACGAGCAGCAAGGCTGGCAGCCCGCTATCTTCGAGCAAGGGCTATGGGGCTGCCAACTGAGTTTCAAATTTCCGACGGTGAAGCTGCTGAACTACCTTGACGAGTGGGCCACGCTAGAGAAAGATGACAACCCCTTCGCCACAGTAGTGATGGCGCATCTAAAAGCACAAGAGACACGCCATGACGAAGAAAAACGCGCGGAGTGGAAACTTTTTTTGATACGTAGGTTGTACGAACGAGGGTACGAGCGAGAGGATGTGCTTAATTTGTTCCGGTTCATCGATTGGGTGATGACCTTGCCAGAAGGAGCAGAGGAAAAGCTTTGGCAAGAGATAAAAGAATACGAGGAGGGGAAAAAAATGACCTACGTGACGAGCATCGAACGAATTGGATTTAAGAGAGGTAGGCAAGAAGGTAGGCAAGAAGGCAGGCGAGAAGGATTGTTGGCCGGGATAAAACTGGGGCTGAAACTGAAGTTCGGCAGCACCGGATTGCGCCTCCTGCCGGAGATATACAAGATCGAGGACGTGGATGTTTTGCGAGCGATCCACGAAGGATTAGAGACAGCGACGACGATGGAAGAATTGCGCCAAATATATCAACCGGCGCCAAGTATGCAAACTTACCAGCCTGCGAACTCGTAAACCTATAGGCGAGGAGGAGAATGATGTTCCTGCGACGGCTTCTGCCCATCAGTATTGCTTTAAGTCTAATTCTGACAGCCTGTGGCGATATTGCTGGCCCAAGCGAGGTCAAGATCGCGGTCAGCCTGCCCCTGGGGCTGGAAATTGGCAAGGATATTCAGAACGCTGTCCAGTTGGCGCTGGATGAGGCTAACGGTCGAGCAGGAGACGTAGCCGTCGACTTATTGATACTTAACACCAGTGACCCCGATGGCAATCCTGTCTCGCCCGACATGGAGCTAAATGCCGCACAAAAAGCGGTTGATGACCCAGGAGTTGTCGCCTACCTGGGAGGGCTGACTAGCGATCAATCCAGGGTTGCGATACCGGTCTTGAATAAGGCATCTGTCACATTGATCTCCCCATCAGCAACTTGGCCTGGACTGACCAAGCCAGGCTACGGCCCTGGAGAGCCAGGCATCTATTATCCCACAGGACTCCGGAATTTCTTTCGAGTGGTGCCAAGCGACGAGGTGCAGGGATCAGCAGCAGCGCGTTGGGCCAATCAACTCGGAATAAACGAAGTACACATTGTGGCTGAAGATACGGCCTATGGTCGCGGCATTGCCGGGATATTCGAGATAGAAGCCAAAGACCTTGGTATGAATATCATGGCCTACGACGACTTTAATTCAGATTCGACCACAGACGAAGAGTTGGAAGCACTGGTCGCCCGCGTGGTCGAGACGCAGCCCGAGTTACTGTACTTTGGTGGGGCATTTGCTCCCAAGGGGGGAGCGTTCGTTAGCACAGCCCGAAAATTGGATAATGATCTTGAGATTATGGGGCCTGATGGCCTAGTACAGGATCAATTGATCACAGAATTTGGCGCCGACCTTGTTGAAAATATCTATGGCACCAACGTAGCCATACCAATATCCCAGCTAGAATCAGCCACCGAATTTCTAGAAAGCTACAAAGAGGCTTATGGAAAAGAACCGCCGCCCTATGCAGGCGGGGCCTACGAATCAATGAACATATTGCTGCACGCAATCGAACAGGCCCAAGAGCCTACCCGCGAGGATGTCCTGAAAGCAATGAAAAACCTCGGCGAGTACTCCGGTATCCTCGGAGACTGGCGATTCGACGAACGTGGGGACATTTCCTTGACCTCGATCAGCGGGATGCAAATTCGAGATGGAGAATGGGCTTTCGTCAAGATCATCGAATAACAGATGCTCAGATGGAAATAACCGTAATCCTTGAAATTGAGCGATCTAGTAGAACAGTGGATCGGAGTTACTTATGAGCAACAATAAATTTTCCAGACGACGAAACGCACTCAGCAGACAGCTTATACAGCGGATCATCCTCCTGAGTTTAATCGCCGTGCTGGGCCTTATTCTCGCCGGTTTCATCGGGCTGACAAATACGCTACAGGCTGCCCGGCGTGAGCTCAATGATGCAGCCGTCACATCCGCCCGCACCTTCGATGATTTTATGGGCAAGGTCAGTCGCGATCTGCTGCTGACCGGCGAGGCATTACCCTTGAGCAAAGACACAGAGGCCATATTGCGGCGGGTGCTGAAACGGCAACCGGCGGTCTTCGAGCTACTCCTGCTCAACCAAGATGGGCAAGTTATGGCACACCGCCGTCGCGTGGGCGAAGTCCCAATGACGTTGACGGAACAACCCTGGCTGGAGACCGTCCAAGACGGAGAGGTCTACATTGGCCCAGTGGATTACGAGGATTTCGGCGTACCGTTCATTGACATCGCCGTACCGGTCCAAGATGTTGAGGGGAATTTCTGGTCCACCTTGCTCGCCCGTGTCGATCTGACATCTCTTTGGGATATGGTGATCGGCCTACGAGTTGGTGAAACCGGCTACGTCTACGCTGCGGACGAGGATGGTAAATTGCTAGTTTACCGCGATATCCAATTGGTGCGCCAGGATGTCGCTGTGGCGGAACTGACAGGGTACAATCCCAGGGATATCGTTCAATCTGGATTCAACACTTATCCCGGCATCGGAGGGAAGCGCGTGATCGGCGCCAGCGAGCGATTGGACAACGCGCCATGGCTAGTGGTCGTGGAGCAGCCCGTCGCAGAAGCGCTCCGTCCCTTTATGAGACTGACGATAGGAGCACTTTTCTTACTGCTCATTGTGGGAGGAGTGGTCTACACTACCGTGAGATTCACACAGCGCCGGATCGTATCGACGTTGACCACGCTGCGCGAAAGCGTGGAGATCTTGCGCGAGGGAAAGCTGGAGCATCGAATCGCCCTTCCACACCAGGATGAGCTAGGACATTTGGCAGACACTTTCAACACAATGGCCGCCCGCCTCCAGGAGGTGATCAGTGGCCTGGAGCAGCGCGTGGTTGAACGCACGCGCGATCTGGAGCGCCGCGCGGTCGAACTGGAAACTGCGGCCCACGTGGCCCGCGACGCCGCCGCCATCCGCGACGTGGAACAGTTGCTCGATGAGACAGTACACCTCATCTCCGATAAATTCGGATTCTATCATGCTGGCATCTTCTTGCTGGATGATACCGGTGAGTTCGCCATCTTGGAAGCGGCTTCTTCAGAGGGTGGACAAAATATGCTAGCCCGAAGGCACAAGCTGAAGGTAGGCGAGGTGGGCATCGTCGGTTATGTCGCCGGCAGCGGAGAGCCCCGCATCGCCCTTGATGTCGGCGATGACGCCGTCTACTTCGACAATCCAGATATGCCGCAGACCCGCTCGGAGATAGCGCTGCCGCTGGAAGTCCGCGGGGAGATCATCGGTGTACTGGATGTACAATCCGTAGAAGCGCAGGCATTCGATGACGAGGACATCTCCATTCTGCGCACGATGGCCGATCAACTGGCACTGGCCATTGAGAACGCCCATTTACTGGAAGAGAGCCGCCGTGCCGTCCAAGAATTAAAGATCACACAGGATGAATACACCCGCACTGCCTGGGAGGGCTTAGAAACAATACCAGCTTTTGAGTACAATCGGATCGCCGTCACCCCCGTCCCGCCGGATTTGCCCCCCGACCTTGAGGAAATTGAAGAAACTTTGAAAACCGGACAGGTTATCGCGAGGACAGAGCCCGACAATGGAAACGCATCTCTCGCCGCTCCGCTCCGCCTGCGCGACCAGATCATCGGGGCTATCACCCTGGAGGAGACAGATGAAGCGCGCGTCTGGACAGAAGAGGAGATCGATCTGGTAAAAACAGTCGGAGAGCAAGTGGCGCTAGCGCTGGAGAACGCCCGGCTCTTCCAAGAGACACAGGATCTAGCCCGACGCCGCGCCTTGATCAACGAAGTACTCCAGGCTGCCTCCACTTCGCTCCACCCGGAGGATTTGCTACACGAATCCAGTGAGACAATTTCCCGCCGTTTGCAGATTCCATCTGCTATGTTCCTCTGGGAAGGGGAACAGAACACACTGCGGCCCGTCGCAATGCATGCCCCCGATGGCAGTGACGTGCACTGGCCCGAAGGGGAACAAGGAATAACACGCGAGATGGATCCGGCGATTTTCGAAGCAATAGAGGCCCAAGAAGCGATACTTCTGGAAAATCCCGAAGGAGAACTTCGAGGAGTAACCGCAGCCTTGGCCCAACAACTAAATATCCGCTCGTCCATCTACACTCCTATGGTCGCTCGCGGGAAAGTTCTCGGCGCGATGCAGATATCTCGCGTGGAGGGGCAACCGCCAATAAGCTCGCAGGAGATGACATTCGCCGACATCATTGCCGCGAACTTGAGCGTGGGGCTGGAGAATGCCCGTTTGTACCAAGAAGCTTTGGACACGGCGGAAAGATTGAAGGAAGTGGACCAAATCAAGACCCAGTTCCTGGCCAATATGTCCCATGAGTTGCGCACCCCACTCAACTCCATCATCGGCTTCTCCCGCGTAATTCTGAAAGGCATCGACGGACCACTCACCGACCAGCAGCAAGAGGACCTGAACGCGATCTACAACAGCGGTCAGCATTTGCTAGGGCTGATCAACGACATCCTGGACATCTCCAAGATTGAGGCTGGTAAGATGGAGTTGGCCTTCGAAACGGTAGATCTAAACGAACTCATCAGTGGCGTGTTATCCACCGCCATCGCCCTGGTTAAGGACAAACCCATCAAGCTTCAACAATCGGTGCCCGACAACCTACCCGAGATCAAAGCCGACGCACGCCGTGTTCGCCAAGTAGTGCTCAATCTTGTTTCGAACGCCGCCAAGTTTACTGAGGAAGGCTTCATCCACGTGCAAGCAGAGGCCGGCCCCGAAGAGGTGACCATATCAGTTGCCGATAGCGGACCGGGGATACCTCCTGACAGATTGGAAGACATTTTCGAGCCCTTCACACAAGCCGACTCAACGCCATCCCGCAAACATGGAGGCACAGGGCTGGGGCTAACGATCAGCAATTCCTTCGTCGAACTGCACGGGGGCCGGATGTGGGTTGAAAGCGAAGTCGACGTAGGCTCCACGTTCTACTTCACTCTCCCTATCGAAGGACCAACTGAAGAAGAAGAGATAAGTCCAGATCAAGAAGCTGAATTCCCAGAAGCAGACGAGGATAAGTTAGGGAACACTGTCCTCTGTGTGGACGATGACGAAGGTGTTGTAACGCTCTTCCGCCGTTATCTGCGCAAAAGGGGTTACAAAGTCATTGGATTGACCGATGCGACGCGAGTGCTGGAGGAAGCAAAACGCATCAATCCCTACGCCATAACCCTGGACGTGATGATGCCTGAAAAAGATGGCTGGCAGATCATCAAGGAACTCAAATCTGACCCCGAGACTAGCCACATTCCCATCGTGATGTGCACCATAATCAGCGAAGAGGAAAAGGGTATGAGTTTGGGAGCCGCCGATTACCTGGTCAAACCCATCTTGGAACAGGACCTGCTGACCGCGCTGGATCGGTTAAACCAGGAAGCAGGCCGTCACCAAGTGCTGGTAGTGGATGATCAACGCAAAGACCGCGAGTTGCTGCGCCGGATAATCGAAAGTCAAGAGGGATATGAAGTTGTGGAAGCAAAGAATGGCCAAGAAGCCATCGCATTCATTCGACATACAAGGCCCCACATTATCATTTTGGACCTCATGATGCCAGGAGTAGATGGCTTCGCAGTCCTGGAAGCGGTCAAAGCCGACAAGGCCACCCGATCCATTCCCATTATCGTCGTCACCGCCAAGGATTTGACGGACGAAGAGAAACAGATGCTCAACAATCGCACTGAAACACTGGTAGAGAAGGGAGTGCTAGAAAAAGAGGAACTGCTAGCGGATGTGGCTGCTGCTCTACGCAAGATAGAACAAACATCAGCTCATCTGTAGATCTCCAGAAGACCCCAAATGAAAAGAGAAAAGGCCCGCTAAAGCGGGCCTTTTTACCTTTTTAGTAAGTAATCAATTGCTAACTACCACCAAGGCAAGAAGAAGGTCTGAGTAGCCCCGTTCAATTCCTCATAAACTACTCGCACATCGATAACCACCCTCTTCCCAGGAGGAGATTGCAATATTTCAAAGCTGCGGCTTGTGAAGCCACTAGCATCAGTTACTTCAAAATCGTAAGTTTGATCACCCGACTGGTAATGAACGACCATCTTCACTGCGGCCCCAGCAACCGGCTGCTGCTGTTGATCGTTCACATATACGAAGACCGTCTGCTTACCCTGCCGCCCTGTAATAGCGTACCTGACCGATGCACTGATATTCAAACCTGTAACTGGTGGCTTCGATACCTCTGCCTCAGATTGTTCAGTTCCATCATTAGCTGCAGGCGGCGGCTGAGGATCAGTGTAGGCATCCGAAATACCGAAGCGCTCAATGTACATCTCCCCCAAATTGGTCAAGTACATCTGGGAGCCCGTGGCGTTTTCCGGATGCCATTCCATCCGTGCTCGCTGGAAGTACTGAACCAGATGTCCAGATTCGTACATGAACTCAGATCGTGGATATCCGAATATGTCCACCCCGCCATTCTTACGGAAATAATCAAGAAAGGCATATGAAACCACATGCTGAGTATTAGGGAAGTAATGGTGAAGAGCACTATTAGAAGCTGGTATCTGTTCCTCGCGAGCGGGTGGAAACTCGTAACCTAATTCATCGACCAAAAGCCCTAATTGTACTTGGTAAGGTTGGGGGTTTTGAGGATGCCATTCCATCCGCGCACGCTGGAAGTACTGCACTGTCAACCCGTTATGCGCAGGGTCCTCAAATTCTACCGTGAGAGGGTTGCCGAAAATCTCAATTCCGCCCCGAGATTCGAAGAATTCCCTAAACGCGCCACACACATAATGACCCGTCTCATCGAAATAACGACAATCATCGGATTGGCCTTGCGGCTGCACGGCGGATATACTGCCCATTAGCAAGGCAGCTATTATGGCTATACTAAATAGAGGATATTTTTTCCACATCTTCATATCTCCTCCCCCGCTTTACCAAACCCTTTCATATTGTACTATGTTTTCACGGGAAAGTCAATCAATTTTAAGCTTCCTGGTGGATTTCGCCTCAATAATTGGGGCAGGGTTCATCCCAACACTACACGAAACAACCACAAAGTTTCCTCTCGATACGCGGAAGCCCCGTGATCATGGAAGGGGACTCAATTACTACACGTGATAAGTATATAAGACTGGCTAATATAAGTCAAGATTGTGTCTTGACAAGCCCAGGATACAAACGCTCGTTTTACACAACTTTTCAGTCATCATGTGCTCATAAAACCACGGTTCGCTCTCGAGAAAACGCTTGACATACACTTGAAGTATGTTATACTCTCGTTTGTTCTAAAAAGTGATTCATCCGGAGATAAGAGTGAAGGTACACCTAATCCAGGTTGGTCATCAGGATAGCCGCGACAATCTTTACCCGCCTCCAGGGCGGTGGAAAGTGTGCCTCGTCTAATCTCTGTCTACACGCAGGCAAGCCGCCCACATTGGGCGGCTTTTTCTTTTGTACATTCAGTGAGATCACGTCACTTCTAATAATTCTAAGGAGGCATTCATGTTAAAAACACACAGCTGCAACCAGTTGAGAACAGAACACGCTGGTCAAAATATCACCCTGGCGGGCTGGGTAAACCGCCGACGCGATCATGGCGGCCTCATCTTCATAGATTTGCGCGACAGATCTGGAATCGTTCAGGTAGTAGCAAACCCAGACATCTCCGCTACAGCTCACTCCGTAGCCCAAGAGGCACGCAGCGAATATGTACTCCAAATTCAAGGAGTAGTGCGTACTCGCCCCAAAGAGCTTATCAACCCCGATCTGGATACCGGTGAGATTGAGGTCATCGCCCAGGAGGTCAAAGTCCTCAATCCGGCCAAGACGCCGCCCTTCTACATCTATGACGATCAACCAGTGGACGAAACACTGCGCCTCCAATACCGATATCTGGACCTGCGACGTCAACGCATGCAACGCAACCTCATCCTCCGACACGCAGTGATCAAGTATATCCGCGACTTCCTTGACCAACATGGATTCATCGAGATCGAAACGCCCATCCTCTTCAAGAGCACGCCCGAAGGAGCACGCGACTACCTCGTTCCCAGCCGCCTCTATCCCGGTCACTTCTATGCTCTACCTCAGTCTCCCCAGCAACTCAAACAGCTGTTGATGGTCGCCGGATACGAGAGGTATTTCCAGATCGCCCGTTGTTTTCGCGACGAAGATCAGCGCGGCGACCGTCAGCCGGAGTTTACCCAGCTCGACCTGGAAATGAGCTTCGTCGAGCGAGATGACGTTATGGAGCTGATCGAGGAGATGATGATCGGCATAGTCGAGCAATGCTCCGATTGCCAGGTGCTAACCAAGCCATTCCCACGCCTCACTTACGCCGAAGCGATGGCCCGCTTCGGCACAGACCGTCCAGACATCCGCTTTGGAATGGAACTGACCGATGTATCAAGCATAGTGGCCGAAAGTGAATTTCGTATATTCGCCAGCACGGTCGCCGATGGAGGTATGGTCAAGGGTATACGCGCTCCTGGTTGTGCATCTTACAGCCGCAGCCAGATCGATGAATTGACCGCTCTGGTAGCAGAAGAAGGGGCCAAAGGTCTAGCCTGGCTCGCTCTGGACGAGGGAAAGGATATACGTTCCTCCTTCGCCAAGTTCCTCAGCGATGATGAGGTGAAAGGGATAATCAAAAGACTGGATGGAGAATCAGGGGACTTGCTGCTATTCGTCGCCGGCCCCTCGAAGGTCGTGAATTCCGCTTTGGGCGCGCTGCGGCTGGAGATGGGTGAACGCCTGGGATTACGTAAACACATCGACCAGACGATGGCCTTATGCTGGGTGATCGATTTTCCGCTTTTCGAATGGGACGAGGAGGGGCAACGCTGGGACCCGAGCCATCACCTCTTCACATCACCGATGCCAGAGGACATGCCCTTGCTGGATAGCGACCCCGGCGCTGCTCGCGGCCAACAATACGACCTCGTCTGCAATGGCGAGGAGATCGCCGGTGGCAGCATTCGTATTCACAGCCGGGACGTGCAAGAGAGGATTTTCGAACTGATCGGGCTGGAGATGGAAGAGGCTCAAGAGCGCTTCGGGCATATGCTGGAAGCGTTTGAATATGGCACACCACCCCACGGCGGAATCGCGCCGGGAATCGACCGACTGGTGATGCTCCTCGCTGGCGAGCCCAACATCCGCGAAGTGATCGCCTTCCCCAAGACACAGCAGGCAAAAGACCTGATGGCCAGCGCGCCGTCGCCGGTGGGACAAGAACAGTTGGATGAACTTCATATACAAGTGGTAAGGAATAGAGAGTAAGAGGAAGAGATATGTCCAATAAGTTACTCAAACGCGTACAAGAGGACGCCGTTCAATTCATAAGCCTTCAGTTCACAGATATTCTGGGAACGATCAAGAGCGTCACTATACCGGTCGGGCGATTGGAAGAAGCGCTGGAAGACGGGCTCTGGTTCGATGGCTCATCCATCGAGGGCTTCGCCCGCATCTACGAGAGTGATCTGGTCTTGATGCCCGATGCTGACACTTATCAAGTGCTCCCCTGGAGCGCATCAGAGCGCCGAAGGGCTCGCTTGATCTGCGATGTGTACGCCCCCGATGGGAAGCCTTCACCCAACGCCCCACGGCAGGTGCTAAAGCGAATGCTGGCCCAGGCCACCGAGCAAGGATATATCTACAACGTCGGGCCTGAGCTGGAGTTCTTCCTTTTCAAGCGCAACGGCGAGCCCAACAGTGACCATCCGACCCGCCCCGTTCCGCACGACGTGGGAAGTTATTTCGACTTTTCCCCGCGCGATGAGGCGCAGCAGGTACGGAGCGAAATTATGCTAGCGCTAGCGGGCATGGGCATGGAAGTGGAGATGGGCCATCACGAGGTAGCCACCGGGCAGCATGAGATAGACTTCCGCTATGGCGAGGCGCTGAAGAGCGCCGACAACGCCGTGACGTTCAAGTACACTGTGAGAGGTGTGGCGACCAGTCACAGCCTATACGCCAGCTTCATGCCCAAGCCAATTTTTGGCATCAACGGTTCCGGCATGCACACGCACCAGAGCTTCTTCGATGCCGAGGGGCACAATCTATTCTACGACGCGGACGATGAGTATCACCTCTCGCGCTTGGCCTACAACTTCATCGCGGGCCAACTTGAGCATGCGCGGGCGCTATCGGCCATCGTAGCCCCCACAGTCAACAGTTACAAACGTCTGACGCCGGGGTATGAAGCGCCGGTCTACATCTGCTGGGCGCAACTCAATCGCTCATCCCTAATCCGCGTCCCGGCCCACGGTTCTCTACACGAAGGAGCCGCGCGGGTCGAGTTGCGCTGCCCCGATCCCAGCGCTAACCCCTACTTGGCCTTCGCCGCCATGCTGGGAGCTGGACTCGATGGTATTCAAAGAGACCTGATGCCGCCACCGCCGGTCAATGAGGACGTTTACAATTTCGACAAGTACGACCTCCAAGAGCGCGCCATTGGTACACTGCCCGGCACTCTGGCTGAGGCTCTGGACGCGCTAGAAGAAGATGAAGTGATCCAAGATGCGCTGGGGTCGAACATCACCGATGTCTTCCTGCGGGCTAAAAGGGCCGAGTGGGGTCAATACCGCATTCAGGTGACAGATTGGGAACTAGAGCGCTACCTGGAGATGGCGTAAAGAAACTGGAGCGCCGCCGTGATGGCGAAATGCCGCTGACGATCCTGAGTGATCTGCCACTGATCTTAAGAAAACACGGGCTGTTTCACTTGCACTTTTGGCGAGGTGTGGTATATTTTAGGCAACCCTGCGGTGTCCGTGATAGTCGAATGCGTTTTGAGCCAACAACTATCATATAGGGAGCTGTAGTCTTCTTAGGCGACTAGGAAGCAGGCACCCACTTACGAACAGAGGCTCAACTCACAACGGCGCACGGCACGGCGGGGTTCGAACTCTACAAGCGCCACCGGCAATGCCGGTGGCGCTTGTGCGTGTGTTGCGTGCCTTGACTCGCAACACCTTTTATGCTATCCTCTCCCCCAGAACTTATCACATATTCAATGCTGCAAACACCAGCATGAGGAGTATTATGCTTCGAGAAAGAGTCTCTGAAGACATTTACCTTTTCACCAGCGACCTGTACGCTCAAGTAACCGCTGGTATCATCGTGGCCGACGAAGGAGCGATCCTTGTGGATAGCCTCCCCTTCCCGATTGAAACCCAAGAGATGGCTTCATTCATACCCGAAATATGTCCAGAGGGTGTGAAATATGTGATCCTAACCCACTACCACGCGGATCACACATATGGAGCCTTTCTTTTCCCCCAGGCCGATGTCGTGGCCCACAAGCTCTGCCGAGAACTGCTCACCCAACGCGGCCTTCCTGCGCTAGAGGAGATACAAACAGAAGAACCGGCCCTGGAAGGAGTCTCATTGCGCTTGCCCGACATCACGTTCGACGAGGACGAGATGGGCCTCCACCTAGGCGAAAAGGTCATGCGCTTGATCCACGCGCCGGGCCACTCCAAAGATCTGATAATGGTCTACGTCGAAGAGGACGAAGTATTGTTCGCATCCGACACGGTCATGCCAGTGCCAGCCATCGCTGACGGGGACATCGACGCATTTAGATCATCCCTAAAGAAAATCCTAACCCTGCCCCCGATCAATAACATGGTACAAGGCCATGGCGAGGTCATCCTAGTCGGCGAAGTAGAGAGCGCTGTGAAAGTATGCCTAAACTACCTGGACACCATCGAGGAAAAAGTATCCGAAGCCATCGCAGACGGCACAAGCAGAGAGACCCTGAAACAAGACAACATCGAGTCCTGTGGATTGTCACGCATCCCCCTCAACGGGCAGGTGCAAAACATCCACGTAGCTAACCTACTGACCCTATATGACCAGATGAAGGCCGATGGGAGATAGCATAGAGCGCATCCTGGCCGAGATCAGAGCACTACCCGAAAAAGAAAGAACCCTATTGTTCGAAAGGCTAGGGGGGGAATATGACTTCTCCCCAACTTTGCAGAAGCCTATGCCGCTCCACCTCGTCACCGATGAACTCCAAACTCCCCCCGATTACACTCTAATCTTCGACGGAGGCAGCAAGGGCAACCCCGGTCCGGGCTACGGAAGCTACCTGCTCACACGAGAGCGCGACGACCACCAACACCTCGTGCGACTCGACTTCGACCGCGAGATGACCAATAACGAGGCCGAGTACGAATCGCTGATCGCCGGGTTGGCGGGCTTGATTGAAGAGATCGAATCAAATGGGAAATCCCCCGATGCCTTCACCCTAGAAGTGCGCGGGGATAGCGCTCTGGTGCTCAATCAAGTGAAGGGCACATGGAAAGCCCAAAATGACCGCATGCGCGAGCTGCGCAACCAGGCCCGCGCTCTGCTGACTCGCCTGAAAGCCCACCGACTGATTCACCATGACCGCGAGGAAAGCGTGCGCATCCTGGGCCATTGACCGGTAAACGAGCTATTTCCCGAACGCGAGCGCCATCGGCTGGGGAGCGGTGGCGCTTATTCGTATCACTTCCTCCAACAAAGCGCCAGCCACATCTGCCGCGAGCACAAGCTGGATAGTTACGCCAGGAGAGATGGACTTGGTATCTAAACAGAAAACCAGCCTCGCCGCAGTTATGCTCCTTCTCCTCTTCGCACTTCTAACCTCAGGAGCAAGCCAACTCTCCAAGACGGCTGACGAGACAGCCTATATCGCCGGGGGCTATGCCTTCCTGGACCAGGGGCGTGAGGCGCTCTCTATGCTCTCCCAACGCGGTTATCCACCTCTGCCCGGCGTGCTTGGCGCGGCGCTGATCTATCCGGTCAAGCCCAATATCCCCGTGGAGCGACTAGAGGGCTGGCCCTCGGATTATGACAACTTCGCCGCGGCCTTCGAGCCCTACCTGCAACCGATGAAGCGCAACAAGTTCACCGCGCGAATGCCCGTCATACTGCTGACAGTGCTTCTGGGGAGCATAGTCTTCCGCTGGGCATATGATCTCTGGGGAGCACGTGCCGGCTTCCTGGCGCTGACAGCGCTGGTGCTCGACCCCACGCTCCGCGCCCACGGGCGCCTGGCGAACTCCGATATGCTCGCAGTGACCCTGGGCACGACGGCGCTTTACATAGCCTGGCGCTGGAGCAAGAAGCCCACCTGGCGTCGCGCGACGGTAACCGGCATCCTCCTGGGCTTAACGACCTTGATCAAAGTATCCGGCCTTCTCTGGATAGCAGCAGCCGGCCTGATTATTATGACCTCCATCATCCGCAAGCGTCGGGCAGATGGAAACACCAAATGCTGGCTACAAGGTATCGCCGCTGGAGGGTTGAGCTTGCTCATACCCTGGGCCGTCTACGGCTTCACTTGGGGGCCGGTCGGAGATTTCCCCTTGCCTTTGCCCGCGCCGAGCTACTGGGAGGGCTTGCGCTATTTGAGTCAATACAAGGCCGTCTACTTTGCCCTAGGGCAGCGCAAGTATGGCAGTTGGTGGTGGTATTACCCCCTCGCATTCACGATCAAGAATCCACTGCCCTTGCTGATAGGATTGTTCATCGGTCTGTTTACGCTGTCGCGTCGCACCTTCTCCCCCTCACGCCTGATCGCGCTCGGATTCTTTCCCCTGCTCTACACCGGCATAGCGATCTCCGAGGGAATTAACGTCGGCTACCGCTATATGCTGCCCATCCACCCCTTCCTCCACCTGACACTGGCCGGGGGGTTGGAGCGATGGGGCTGGGGCCGACAGAGCTGCCCCTGGCGAAAATGGCTCCTGGGCTTGCTCGGTGCGTGGTACGCCATCGCCACAATTCAGATCCATCCCTACGACATCGCCTACTTCAACGAACTGATCGGCGGGCCGAACAACGGATACCGCTACTTGGTCGATTCCAACCTGGCTTGGGGACAAGCCGAGGCCGCCCTGGAGAATTACGCCCAGACACATCCCAATGTGCAAACCCATCCCCCCGCCGCCCGCTTTCGGCCCGCGCCGGGGCGATACATCGTCGACGCATCCGAGCTACAGGGAGTGGGGGCTGGCCCCCCCGACGCATATGAATGGTTCAGACATCAAGAGCCACAGTCCATCATCAATTACAGCCTGTTGGTGTATGAAGTACCGCCCTATGAAACAGATTGGATCGCGCAATGTAGTACACCAGTCGCGCCCTTGAACGAGGAGGCCATCATTGAGGGAACAGGAAGCGACAACCTGCGCCTCCTGACCTTCGACTGCACCACTGCTTGGATTTATCCACACGAGGATGGTTGTGATTATAAGCTATCGGGAATCTATGCCTTCCATCACGACCTTATCGGCGAAACAGCGCACCGCTTCCCAACCCTATTGCCCGGCCCATCTGTCCCCGATGATCCTTTCATATCCCGCCGTCTGGCCCAAGCGCGCCTTTCATTCGAGCAGGAAAAAGCTGGCACATTGCCCACCTTCGCGCTATATGAGTTAGAAGCGCTATCCCAGACATTGAGACTACCATCACCCCACACCTCGCTCCACGCCGCGCCCGCCGAAGCACTGCCAGCCGAAGCGCGAGCTACTCCCCCACTGAGCACCCCGATCCCCTTGACCGGCCCCCTCACGTTTCTGGGCACAGCATCCTACCCCTCAGAGGGTGCGCTTGAGGTGGAAACCTGGTGGCGCGTGAGCGAAGATACAATCGAGCGACCATTCTCCATAATGGCCCACCTGCTCACCTCAGACGGGGAGAACATCGGCGTGGCGGATGGCCTGGGAGTGCAGCCCGCCGCGATGGAAATGGGAGACATCTTGGTGCAACGGCATCGCTTCCCCACCCCGCCGGAGGGAAAGGAGCTCTGGCTGAGAACCGGGGCATATTGGCTGGACACGATGGAAGGCTGGGCGGTGAAAGATAAACAGAGCGCGGACGCATTCCTGATTCGCCTGGAGTAAAACAAGCGCATAGGGGCGATCCCAGGGCGATGAGTCGCCCGGTCGCCCACACACAATCAACGTTATGGAAAATAGAGAACAGGAGAAAAATCCAATGCAAAAAAATGCAACACCTCAGCCTCAATCCACCCGGCGCGAGCGCTGGGCCTGGTATCTGTACGACTTCGGGAATTCAGCCTACGCCGCCGTGGTCTTGCTGGCGATCTACTCGGCCTACTTCAAAGGAGCCGTGGTCGGCGGTGCGCAAGGCTCCAGATTATGGGGTATCGCCGTGGGCATCGCGATGTTCATCGTGGCCATCACCTCGCCAGTGCTGGGAACCCTCGCCGATTTCTCCGGATCCAAGAAGCGCTTCCTCTTCTTCTTCACCGCCCAGACCGTAGTATTCTGCGGGGCGCTCTTTTTCGTCCAAGAAGGTAACTGGTTCATAGGCATGCTCTTCTTCATTCTATCCGAGATCGGTTACCGCAGCGCCCAGGTCTTCTACAACTCTCTGCTGCCCGAGATCGCCGCGCCCGAGGAGATGGGACGCATCTCCGGCAACGGATGGGCAATCGGATCTCTGGGAGGCATCATATGCTTGCTCATCGTCCTGGTACCCGTCGTGTTGACCAAGAGCAATCCCCTCGTCATCCGCTTATCGTTGGTCTTCACAGCGATCTACTTCGCGGTCGCAGCCATCCCTGCCTTCCTTTGGCTGCAAGAACGCGCTCAACCGCAAAAGCTGCCCCAGGGCGAAAACTATCTCACCCTGGCCTTCAAGCGCCTGGGACATACCTTCAAGGCCGTCAAGAGATTCAGAGAATTCATAAAGTTTATGATCGCCTTCTTGATCTACAACGACGGCATCCTGATGGTGCTGGACTTCGGGGCCATCCTCGGCGCCGTGCTCTACGGAATGGAACAGCAAGAGTTGATCATCTTCATGATCATCGTCCAAATAACCAGCGTCGCGGGGGCCTACCTCTTCGGACTGCTAGCCGATGATTTCGGCGGCAAGCGATCCCTCGTCATCTCGCTACTCCTGATGATCGTACCGGTGGTCTGGCTCTACTTCAGCCATTCCAAGCTGGAGTTCTACTTCATCGGGGGATGGGCCGGCTTCGCGCTGACCGGCGTCCAATCGGTCAGTCGCACCGTGGTGGGTATGTTCAGCCCGGCCGGACACAGCGCTGAGTTTTACGGCTTCTTCGCCGTGACCGGGCGCACCTCCTCCTTCATCGGCCCCACCATCTTCGGCCTGATGGCCGCGGAGGCGACGGAGTGGTATCAGCGCACGCGCCAAATGACGGCGCTAGCGGCCGAACAAGCGGGCCACCGCGTCGCGCTTTTCTCCATCATCGCATTTCTGATGGTCGGTTTAACGCTCTTGCTACTGGTCAATGAAAAGAAGGGGAAAGCCGCAGCGCTCAAAGAATGGGAAGAATAAGAGGAACAACAAATGACGAGAAAGATTAACTTAAACTTGAAACGCTATCCATATCCGCGTCGCCGCGTGCTGCGCAGCGCATTGCAAAAGGTAGCCCGCACGGCCTTGAGAGTGCTCACCAACCTGGAAGTGCTCGGCGAGGAAAATCTACCCGAAAGCGGGCCCCTGCTGGTGGTCGCCAACCATTTCAGCTTCATCGACCCCGTGGCGATGGTGCAGACTCTTCCCTGGCCGGTAGAATTCGTGGGGGGATTTCAAATGCCCAACGCGCCGGCCTCGGTGACTTGGATACCGAAGCTCTGGGGATACTACCCCGTCTACCGGGGAGCCGCCTCGCGGGACGCGCTGCGCGCCGCCGAAACCATACTGGCGCAAAACGGCGTGTTGGGGATATTCCCAGAGGCCGGCAATTGGGCCACAGTGCTCCGCCCGGCCCGACCAGGCGCTGCCTTCTTGGCCGTTCGCACCGGAGCACGCATCCTGCCCCTCGGATTCAGCGGGCTGACGGATGTCTTCCCGCGCCTCCGCCAAGGGAAACGTGCCCACGTCACGATCCGCATCGGCAAGCCCTTTGGCCCCTTCCAAGCCCTGGGGAAAGGACGTCAGCGCCGCAAAAAACTGGACGCCATCGGCCACGAGATTATGGAACACATCGCAGCGCTGATCGATCCACAAAAGCGCGGTCACTACTCGGATGACCCAGAAATCCGCGCCGCCGCGCAGGGCACCGAGATATACCCCTGGGACGAACACCCCGAAGCATGAGGCGAGTTGCGAGAAACCTGGTTTTTCAGAAAAACCAGGTTTCTTTTATGCTCGCGCAAACCAGATCGGGTTTTATGGACGAGGCGGCCACATCCTCCTCGGTGGCGATACCCGAAAGGACCAGCACCGTCCTCAAGCCAACGCGAGCGGCACCGGCGATATCGGTATCCAGACGGTCACCCAGCATGGCGGTATCTTCCGGGCGGGCGTTCATCCGCCGCAGCGCGGCCTCGTACATCTGCGGCTCCGGCTTGCCGGTGACGACCGGTGCCACGCCAGTGGCCGTCTCGATTGCCGCCAGGATCGCGCCGTTGCCCGGCACCAGCCCGCGCTTCGTGGGGTATGTGACATCGGGATTGGTGCCCAGAAACTCGGCCCCCGCGCGGATCAACAACGTGGCAGTCGCCAGCTCGTCCCAGGTGAGCTGCTGATCCCATCCGACCACCACATAATCGGCCCCCTCATCGACCAATGGGAAGCCCCGCTCCTCCAACGCGCGCCGTATGCCATCGCCGCCGATGACATAGACGCGAGCGCCGGCCGGCGCCACCCCCGCCAGGTATTCGGCTGAAACGAGGGCCGAGGTCAGCACCTGCTCGGCTCCCACCTCAACGCCGAAACGGGCCAGCTTGTCCACATACTGCTCCGGCGTCTTGCTGGAATTGTTCGTCGCCAGGATGAAATCGATCTGGCTTTGGCGCAGCGAGGCGAAGAAATCCTGCAAGCCGGGCAGCGGCTCATCCCCCCGCCACAGCACCCCGTCCATATCGATGATCAAATGGCGAATCTCGCGAAGG
>CAZDYW010000005.1:17166-28343 GCA_964509655.1 uncultured Anaerolineales bacterium | reverse complement strand
CGAAGGAGGCAAATATGATCGCCGAAGTCGCCGCGCGTGTGCGCGATAATGTCCAACAAGTCATCGTCGGCAAGAGCGAAGTGATCGACCTGGCGCTGGTCGCCGTTCTCTGCGAAGGGCACATCCTCATCGAGGACGTGCCCGGCATCGGGAAGACGACCTTGGCCCGCGCCCTGGCCGCCAGTCTGGGTTGCACTTTCCGCCGCATCCAGTTCACCCCTGATCTGCTGCCCTCCGATGTGACCGGCATTAACTACTTCAATCAGAAGAAACAGGAGTTCGAGTTCCGCCCTGGGCCGGTGATGTCACAGGTTGTGCTGGCCGACGAGATCAATCGGGCCACGCCGCGCACGCAGTCATCGCTGCTGGAGGCGATGCAGGAGCGACAGGTCACTGTGGATGGTGAGACCTATCCTTTGCCGCGTCCCTTCCTGGTGCTGGCTACCCAGAACCCTATCGAGTTGGAGGGCACTTTCCCCTTACCGGAGGCTCAGGTTGACCGTTTCTTGATCAGGCTCACGCTCGGCTATCCGACGGCAGAGGAGGAGCACGCCATGCTGCTTCGCTTCGAGCGTCGAGACCCGTTGGAGGAACTTGGACCGGTCACCACACCGGAGGAGTTGAGGGCGATGCAAGGGCGCGTGCGGGAGGTGCGTGTCGAGGAATCTGTGCGTGGTTACATCGTGGACATCGTCCGCGCCACGCGGGATCACAGTGACATCCAGTTGGGCGTCAGTCCACGGGGCACGCTGGCGCTGTATAAATGCGCCCAGGCGCTGGCTGCCGTTCGAGGGCGCGAATATGTCCTGCCCGATGATGTCAAGCTGCTGGCGCCATACGTGCTCACTCACCGCATTATGATCAACCCCACCACCCGCCTTCGCGGGCGCACGCTCTCGGACGTGCTTCTGGATGTAGTGGCAACCGCGCCGGCGCCGGTGGATACCATATAGCGCTCAGGCGTTGTCCAGCCGGAAGCCATATCCGCGCACGGTGATGATATAATCGTGGTCGGGGTCCACGGCGGCGATGCGGTCGCGCAGGCGATAGACCAGCGCGTCGATGGCCTGTTCGGAGACGCCCAGCGCGGCCTCTTCGGCCCAGACGGCGTTCACGATTTCATCCCGTGAGACAACTTCTCCGGCGTGATCAAGGAGCAACTTGAGCAACCGGTATTGGGCCTGGGAGAGGGGCGGGGTCAGCTCATAACCGGCGATAAAAACCTGTCGGCTGGCCGGGTCGATGTGCAATCCTCGTTGGGCACCGTTCAACTCCAGAGGCAAGGTGGCGTCGGCGCCGATGAAGCCCATTTTGATGCACAGGGCGATCTGTATCTCATCCCCATCCTTTAGAGGGTGAGGCTTATCATGCACCTCTTGTCCATTGACGTAGGTGCCGTTCTTGCTCCCCAGATCGTGCAGCACATAGCCCCCGTTTTCAGAACCATTTTCAAAGCCAAGCCGCTCGATCTGTGCGTGATAACGTGAGACCTGCCGCTTCGGTAACACAATGTCACAGTCCGAAGCGCGGCCAATCGTCGCGCGCTCCTGATCCAGGACCCAGCGCTGACCTTCCAGGTCTCCTTCGTAAGCGATTAGCATGGGCAAGTCTTGTTGTGTCATCATTAATCTCCTTGACAGAATGATGGTTCTCACCTATTATGCAATGCAACCAAAAGGGAGAGGTCTGTTTGAGAACCGGTAAGCGGATGGTGCGTTTGCCGGATAGAGAGAAGAGAAACTGTGGCTCGTTTGCACCAACCTGGAACCGTCCTGCGTGGGCGGTATCGAATTGTGGCTGTCGTAGGCCAGGGGGGGATGGGCGCTGTCTACCGCGCCGATGACCTGCGCCTGGAAGGCCGTATCTGCGCCATCAAAGAGGTCTATCCGGACCCAGACGCCACGCCGGAAGCTCTGGCGCAATCCCGAGAGCAGTTTCACCGTGAAGCCTCCACGCTGGCCCGCCTCGATCACCCCAACCTGCCCAAGGTCTCCGATACCTTTACGGAGGAGCAACGCGAGTACCTGGTGATGGATTTTGTCGAGGGACAGGATCTGCGCCAGGTGATAGAGGAAAGAAGGAGCAAGCACCGAGCAGATGACTCTTCTAAGGAGCAGGATGAGTTTCTGGAAGAGCGGAAGGTGCTTCGCTGGGCCGATCAGTTGTGTAGCGCGTTGGAGTACCTTCACAGCCGCAACCCTCCTGTGCTCCATCGTGACATTAAACCTGCCAACATCAAGCTGACGCCGGGCGGGCTGATCAAGCTGGTGGACTTCGGGTTGGTCAAGTTGCTGGCCACGGACGATGCGCGTACCGTCACCGTGCTGCAAGGTCGGGGCACCGTAGCCTACACGCCGTTGGAGCAATATGGTGGGGATACTGGACACACCGATGTGCGCTCCGACATCTACTCGCTGGGCGCGACACTTTATCATCTCCTGACCAATCAGCCTCCTGCCGATGCTAAGCGGCGCTTCCTGAAGCCCGCTTCTTTGATCCCGCCGAGCAAGATCAATCCCCGAATTTCTCCCTCTACAGAGCGTGTGATTTTAGCCGCTATCGCTATGCATCCTGATCAGCGCCCATCAAGCGTGACGATGCTGCGCGAGATGCTTCCTACCGGGTCGCTATCGCGGCCGTGGCCCGCTGGACACTTGCCGGCTTCTCTCTGGTCGACGCAGCCATCCTCTTTCGTACCGGAGCGTGGGGAATGGCGACAGGCTGTAGAAGAAAATCGCCCCTTGTTGATCTTCACCGCTGGGTTGCTTATTCTAACAGTTCTGGCGACTCTCCTGTAAATTCCTCATCCCGGCTAACACTTCGCGCTTAGTCCTCATTCCTTCTCCATTGCCTGAAAATCCACACAGCGATCAGGGGCGCGGCGGAGCCGACCAAGGCGAAGCCGCCCGCGGTCCAGGATGCGTTTTGCACGTGCAGCCAAGCCGCTCTTCTCAAGTGCAGAACGTAAGCCAGGTAAAGCAACAACCCCCCGATTATACACCATAGCCCCAACCGCATAGCTTGGCTGACCGAGCTTTGATCCAGGCGCATGATATAATACCCCGAAATACCAATCGTTAGAACGCTGATGAGACCCAGTAAGAGGCTCAGGATGCCGCTTTCTTCGGTAGGCTTATCCTCTTCAACTGGCTGCATCGGCGTGGGCGTCGGGGATGGCGTGGGCGTTTCCTGTCTCTCCTCGACCACGGGCTCGATGACGGGTGTGGGCGTCGATGTCGGCGTGGGCGTCGGGGATGGTGTGGGTGTCACGATAGTGGCCGGTTTGCCCTCTTGGATAGTGATCTGCAAGGCCACTGTGCGCGGTACCGGATCGGCTTGAACGGCGATGTCGAGTTGCCCCGTTCGGTTCAGCGTGATGGCCGTCTCTGCTATGCCGCCGCGCGTCGTCGCCATTGCGGATTGTTCCAGGCCTTCCTGTGGATAGGTGAAGATGAACTGTACGGGGGTGCCATCTGGAACTAGGTGACCGTTGTGGTCCAGGATTTCCCCGGTGTATAATCTTAACTCATCGCCCTCTTCCAGTCGTGGCTCCGGCGTTGGAGCGCCTTCTGCTGTGGGCTCAGGCGTTAGCTGACTCTCCTGAGTCGGCTCCGGCGTCACATCTTCCTCGGTCTCAGCGGGCTTGGTGACGTGATAGTATAGGGGAATCGTCTGATCGGGGTCGGGGGATGTCTGGGTTAACAGATCATAATTTATGCCGCTGACGCTGACAGGTGGTGTTCCCTTGGGCGCGAACTCGCCAAATAGGGTCCGTATCGAGGCCTCGATGAAGGGCTCGATACGGCTGTAGGCCACGTAGTAAGCGCTTAATTTGCTGATCTCGGTTGCGTCCAGATAGTAAGGGGCATCGTAGGCCAGCACAATCATATAGGCGCTGCGCAGAGCATCGGCCCGTTGAGCGAGAAATTGGCGCACTACCTCGCCCTTGGGAGCGGAGCCGGTGGGGTCTAGAATAGCAAAGATGACCCAGTCGGCCTCTTGCAGCGCTGCTTCAACCGGCGATGGAGGCGTCAGCGTTGGCGTGATGACCTCATCGGCGGGGGGCTCGGTTTCCTCCTCCTGCGGAGGCAGGGGCGGCGCGCCCATATAGGTTGCAAGTTGATTGAAGGTGAAGCTTTGTACCCGATCTGGGTCAATCTGTCCGGTCCCATCCGGGCCGTACAGACGCACGATCGTGTTTTCCAGCTTGCGCGGATCGATGTAGGGTATCGGCTCACACACGGCGCAGGGCTTACCCATCCGGTCGTTGGTGAAGATCACGATGTTGTCATCCGGGATCGGTGGCGATGGCACCAGATCTGATGAGGGTGGGGATAGCAACGTGACAGCGTCACGGGCGATGGTCGATATCGCCTCTATGTTGGATTGTCTTGTTTGGTCCTTTTCCTCGACATCTTGTAGTCCAATATTTTCCACATCGGTTGGAATGGGCAGTGAGGGGAGTGTGCCGCCATAGAGTTTCAGCTTGAGTCGCAGAATACGGGCTACTGCTGCGTCCACGAGGGCCTGGAAAGAGGGCTCATTTTCATACTTCTCGCGGAAGAAGGTGATGGTCGATTTGATGTTATTGATCTGATCCTCCCACTCGCCGGTAGGGGTGAATTGGGAAAGGAGCAGGAGGTCATTGCCAGCCAGGAAAGCTTCCTGTGCGATACGGCGGCTGTTGAAGCTCTGTTCACTCGGATCGTAAAACCGTCGCAGCCCTCGTATCCCCAGGCCATCGGAGACGGTCACGCCGCCTTGTTCTCGCCATCCAGCCAGCTCCGGCAAGCCCAAGAGGCGTTGTAGTACCTGGCTGTCCACGCTGATTGGGCGTGTGGTGACGAAGCGGCCACCCTCCAACCCGCGGAAGCGGATGTGGGACACCATCATTCCGTCTGGGCGCATCAAGGGATCCTCAGCCTGTGCCACGGCGAAGAAGGGGGCGAGGTCGACCTGGCGCAGTTTCTCCAGCGTGCGCTGTACAGTGGAGATTTCCTCATCAAGGGAACGTTCGGATGAACCCAGTCCGGGGAAGTGCTTCGCCACGACCGCTATCTTGCCTTCGCCTCCCTGATGAACGCCTTGTATGTAGGCTTTTCCCATCTGTCCCACCCAGAAAGGTTCGCCCCCGAAGGAGCGTACACCCATATCGCCAGCGTGGAGTGTGGTAGCGGAGGGGCGCGGATTTTCAATCACGTCCAGCGAGGGGCCTAGCAGCATATTAACGCCCAAGTTAATCATCTCTTGGCCCACGATCTGGCCGACGGTGTGGGTATGGCTAGGATTCCACGTGGCTCCCAGCGCCATTTGGGAGGGCAGCGGGGTCGTGCCGCTGATGATGGCGGTGAAGGGCATCCCGTTGCCCTCTTGGTTCACGGCGATGAAGAGGGGAATGAAGGGGTCGGTGACCAACTCGCCCTCGATGACTGTGTCGGTCAGGGGTTGCGTTGCCTCCCAAGCTGTTCCCTGAAGTTCATTGATCAGCGTGGATACCTGGATGAGAGTATTCCCTTCGTTGATAATGTTGCCATTTTCTGGGCTGAGTGCCACACCGCCGACGTGATAGTCGCGGATCAACTCCGTGATGGCGGCTTCATCGGTGATCTCAGCTCCGGGAAAGGTTACCAGGAAGAGCTGCCCGACCTTTTCCGCGCTGGACATGCTGGACATCAACTGAGCGATCTCTTCATCCCCCTCTCCCTCTTGAGCGTGTGCCTGGGGAAGCAGAGAAGCACATGTGGTGATCAAAAGTATTAACGAGATCAGACGTTTGAGCTCTACTTTCATAATCACACCTGAAGTTCTACAATGGCGTGTCGCATGTTGGAATGTAGTGGGCTTATTGTACCCCAAACAATGCGAAGCGCAATGGGGGGATATTCAACCAAACACCCCAGCTCAATAGAGGCCGGGGTGTTTATACCAAATCTAAGCGCGAATTTGAGGGGCTTCCCCCTTCTGTGCCTCACTTCCTGCCTTTCATTCCTTGTCCGTCTCTTCCCATTCTTCTTCCCAATCGTCTTCCCAGCCGATGATCCAGACACATAGACCGGCCAGCCCGATGGTAGCGACGATCAAAGCAGTCCACTGCCCAGGCAACAGGCCCACGTCACGAGCTGACCAGACAAGGATGATCACCATACCGATGGCTAACACAGCCCAGGCTGCTAAGCGAGGATGTTGGGTGAAAAATTGCTTCAAGAGAGCCATAATCACTCCTTGCTCTTAAAATGTGATGATTGGTTGAGGAAAGAATTCCGCTGCGAGTAGTAGCGTTAAAGTGGCCGGATCACGCGCTCGCTGCGCAGCTTCTTGACCATTATTATCTCATCTTTGCCTCGGCCGGCCTCGTGAGCGGCCTCCCGCCAGGCTTTAGATAAACTGGTGACTGTTTCGGGTTGGTAGCCAAACTTTTCGTAGAATTCGATCCAATCTGGTGGGATGGGTTGGGGCGCGAACAGCAGAGATGCTTCACATTGCAGCTCTATCGCGGCCTCCTCCATCTCGAAGAGCAACGCTCTGCTGACCGCAGTGCGTTCTCGCGCTGGCCAGATCAGGAAGTCAGTCACTCTGACCACTAGATTTTCGACTTGCCACCCAAGAATACCGCACAATACCCCATCCCGTTCGGCCAATAGGAATCCCACACTGCCTAAGCGTGTGATGACGGCCTGGGCATCGACATTGGCTAGATTTTCCTGGGTTCGGTTGACAAACTCCGCGATTCGTTGGGCGTCGCTTGGTTTTGCTCGTCGCACGACAAGCTTTCGCTCTTCTGGCATGATACCTCCTTGATTTCGAAGAAGGAAGGTTTGTTATTTTCGACAAGGTATTATACCTTGAAAGAGGTTCTCTTCCAAGCGCACAAGAGCCTAAAGTTACAACTCACAACTCACAACAACTCTAGTATCTCTCTAAGCTGTCGGGCTGTTCCCACCGCTTGCCCTTGCCAGTGATTGTTCATATAGACCAGCGTGAGCGGTGCTTCAGCGTCCAGCGCTTGGATCTTGGGCTTCCATTCCAGCAATTCCTCGTCGGTGTAGCTGTAATCATAGCGCTCCCAGGCCTCGTCGTGCTGCCACCATTTCTCTCGATTCCGACCATGAAAGCGCACGTAGGCCACGGGGCCGGTGGCGACCGCTACCGGGGGCACCAGGTTCTTGAAGCGTGGCTGATCCACGCAGCAGAAGCCCATCCCAAGCGAGTGGAGCTCCTCGAAAGTGCGCTGGCTGATCCACTCGTTGGAGCGGAATTCGACCACGACTGGCAGATCGTCAAAGCCCTCGCGCACCCGCTTGAGGTAATCACGATTGGCTTGATTGGCGTGGAAGGAATAGGGAAATTGGGCCAGCACGCAGGCGAAATTCCCCTGGTCCATCAGTGGAGCCAGCGCGGTCTTGAATTGCTCCATTTGAGGCTCTGGATCTTCCCGCTCGTGCGTGATGCCTCGATAAGCCTTGATAGAGAAGAGGAAGCCATCAGGCACCTTGTCTGCGATCTGATTCAGCGTACGCTCGTTTGGGATACGGTAATAGCTGAAGTTCAGTTCGCAGGTCGAGAATTCCTGGGCATAGAAAGGAAGCCATTCCCGCTTGGGCAAGCCCTGGGGATAGAATGGCCCTACCCAATCATCAAAGCTGAATCCGCTCGTTCCGATGCGTACTGTCATTTTTGCCTCCTCATCTGATCGGTCTTCTGATAGCTTGATGGAGAGTGGCGCGTTCAATTGACATTATACCAAAGCCGCCTTAAAACTTCCAGAGACGCCCACAAAACTTGCACAGCTTGGCGTGTCGGTGTAGAATTTGCTTGCCTAAGGGGGGCCTCTTTAGTATTATCTTTCTGCACCGTAAGAGAAAAGCTCTAACTCTCTATGCTGGGTCGGAACCTGCTCGCTGTCGGACCCTAATTTCCCAGCGTCTGGCTTGGCAGTCAGCTGTCACTATTCATAAGTTAAGGAGCCAGAAATGGCAAAGTCACGCACGGAATTATTGGTGGATCGCTTGCGAGATTTGCAAGCCAGTGCATCTGACGTCGAGGCCTCGGCCATCGTCAGCGTCGATGGATTGATCATAGCCTCTGCTCTGCCAGTCACTGTGGAGGAGGATCGCGTGTCCGCTATGTCGGCCGCGATGCTATCTTTGGGTGAACGTATCGCCAGTGAGTTGGGACGCGGAGTGCTGAGCCAGGTTTATGTTAAAGGCGATCATGGTTACGTCATCCTGATGTCGGTGGGGCGGGAAGCGGTGCTCACTGTGCTGGCCCGCCAAGAAGCCAAACTGGGTCTGGTCTTCTTGGATATGCGACGGGCCGCCGAGGACCTATCGGATCTGTTAAGGTAATTGAGCTAGCTTTTCAGCCGGTGCAATTGCCCGCTATTTTCTGAGTCGGCGAGACTCAAGGCCAGTCTATGTCTTTTCATCCCTGGGGAGAGTCGCTTTGGATGCGACCCTCCCCCTGTGGTTTGTGTGTTGAGTGAGGTTATGCGTAAGTACATTTTCTGCACTGGCGGCGTGATCAGCAGCGTGGGGAAGGGCGTGACCGCTGCATCTGTCGGGCGCGTGTTGAAAGCGCGTGGCGTGCGTGTCTCCATTCAGAAGCTTGATCCCTATATCAATGTGGATCCCGGAACGATGTCGCCCTATCAGCATGGTGAAGTGTTTGTGACTGACGATGGTGCCGAGACCGATCTCGATCTGGGGCACTACGAGCGCTTTATCGATGAGAATTTGACACAAGCTAGCAACGTCACCGCCGGGCAAGTCTATGCTGAGATAATCGCCCGTGAGCGACGGGGGGACTTCCTGGGAGGCACCATCCAGGTCATCCCCCACATCACCAACGAGATCAAGCGCCGCATAATGTTAGTCGGCAAGCAGAGCGAGGCCGATGTTGTGATCGTTGAGGTGGGCGGCACTGTCGGCGACATCGAGAGCCTGCCCTTTATGGAGGCCCTGCGACAGATGCGCCAAGACGTGGGCCGTGAGAACACGCTTTACATCCACGTGACCTTTATGCCCCACATCGGTGCTACTGGCGAACTCAAGACCAAGCCCACTCAGCATAGCGTGCGCGAATTGCGCTCCATCGGTATCCAGCCGGACGTCATCATTGCCCGCGCTGACTTTGAGGTCGATGACGCACTGGGCGACAAAATCGCGCTTTTCTGTGATGTGGAACGGCGGGCCGTCGTTCCACTAGTGACCACGTCGGTGCTCTACGAGGTGCCATTACTTCTGGAGGATGCGGGTCTAGGAGAATACATCGTTGAGCGCCTGGGAATGGAGCCACGTCTCCCTGACCTGGATGACTGGCGTGAGCTTGTGGAACGCATCGAGGCTCCCAAGTCGGCGCTGCCCATAGCCATCGTCGGTAAATATGTCGAACTGCACGATGCCTACATCAGTGTGCGGGAGGCACTGGATCACGCGGCGCTGGCGCATGGCCGGGATGTGGATGTGCATTACGTCAGCTCTGAGAAGCTGGAGCGCGGTCGAGGCTGGGAGGACCTGGAGCACGTGGCTGGCATCGTGGTGCCTGGGGGTTTCGGCGAGCGAGGCATCGAGGGCAAAGTTGCCACCGCGCACTGGGCACGTGAGAATAACATCCCTTATCTGGGGCTTTGCCTGGGCCTACAGGTGATGATCGTCGAGTTGGCGCGTCACACCTTGGATAGCGAGGAGCCTAATAGCACCGAGTTCGACCCGCACACCAAATACCCCGTGATAGACCTGCTGCCGGAGCAACGGGCCATCGTGGACAAGGGGGGGACGATGCGATTGGGGCTCTACCCCTGCCGTTTGACGCCAGGGACGAAGGCGGCAGCGGCCTACGATGTGCCGGAGGTCGAGGAGAGACATCGCCATCGCTTTGAGATCAACAACGCCTATCGCGAGTTATTGGAGAAAGCAGGGCTGGTGTTCAGTGGCCTTTCCCCTGATGGGCGCTTGGTGGAGATCGGCGAATTAGCTGCCCATCCCTTCATGCTGGGGAGCCAATTTCACCCCGAATTCAAATCCCGCCCCACGAGACCACATCCACTCTTCGAGAAGTTCATCGACGCCGTCATTGATAGATGCGATGCGGTGGAATAGCAGCACTCCCCCGGTGAATTTACTTGCCAAAACCACCCCTATGTGCTATCATAGCCGCCGTTGTGTCAAATAGTAGTGTCTGAGTTCGTCATTGTTACGAGCATCAAGCACTTTCCGCTCCTGGCATCGTCCAGGGGCTAATTCCGTGGAAAGGAGATATTTTATGCGTGAATACGAAATGATCTTTATCGTGCGCCCCGACATTGAAGGGGATGACATGACCGCCGTTGTCGAGGGCGTGGAGTCCTTGATCGAACGTAACGGCGGTCGAGTCACACATATAGAGCCTTGGGGGATACGGCGACTGGCCTATCCCATCAAGAAGCAAGAACGTGGCCGATATGTCGAGCTACAGATGGAGCTAGAGCCTCAAGGCGTGGCAGATGTGGATCGTGGCCTTCGATTGATGGGGCCCGTGATCCGTCACTTGATTGTCCGGGTCGAGTAGACTATCCTTATTCGATCTCCTTTTCGAAACAAAGAGAGCTTGCAGTTATGGCCGTGAGCTTGAACAAAGTGATGGTTATCGGTCAAGTGGGCCGTGCTCCAGAGATGCGTTATATGCCCAGCGGTCAGCCGGTGACCTCTTTTAGCGTCGGTACCACCCGCACTTGGGAAGATCCAAACGATGGACGACGAGAAGAGATGGAGTGGTTCAACGTGGTGGTTTGGGGGAAATTGGCCGAGCGTTGCAAGCGGCATCTGAGCCAGGGAGAACGAGTGTATGTTGAGGGACGTTTGCAAACTCGCAGTTGGGAGAACGACCAGGGTAAGGAATGCTTCCGCATGGAGTTGGTGGCAAGGGAGGTAATGCCATTGGATGTTTCTTCCGATGTCTCCATCAATTCGCTGGAAGAAGTTGCTGAATAGGAGCTGGCTTGATTAGTTTGTTAGGACGAAGTTGGAGGAAAGAGAATGAGTCCGAGATTTAACAGACGGCGTAAGAACTGTTTCTTCTGCCGAGAGAATATTGATCAGATCGACTACAAAGACGTTAATTTGCTGCGCGACTTCTTGACTGCACGGGGCAAGATCCGCTCACGGCGGCAGACGGGAACGTGCGCTCAACATCAGCGTCAA
>CAZDYW010000005.1:2765-17066 GCA_964509655.1 uncultured Anaerolineales bacterium | reverse complement strand
GGGCAAGATCCGCTCACGGCGGCAGACGGGAACGTGCGCTCAACATCAGCGTCAACTGGCGAAAGCGGTGAAACGCGCGCGCCACCTGGCGATGCTCTCATTTGTAGGAGATTAGTGTACGCATCGTTCAGCAGAGGCTGATTATCAGGGGAAGGCCCTCTCTGGCCCCAGAGGCCGAAACGAGTTGGGCCTTCTGTCATATAGGCTTTTTTCATAGCTTGCATTGCAGTAACAATTTGTGAGGATTGGAATGGCGAAGAGAAAAAAGGTCAAAAAACGTGCACCAACGCTAACTCGTAAGCAGCGCTCTCGCTTGGAATATGAAGAAAGGATGAAGAACCTCCTAATTTGGGGCCTCGTCGCGGTTGGGGTCGCAGTTGTGGGAGTACTGGCCTATGGCTTGATATTCGAGGGAGTCGTCAAGGCCCGTAGGCCGGTCGCTGTTGTAGGAGACGAGCCTATAAAAACTTCTGAGTTCCAAGCGCGGGTGCGATTTGCCCGTATGCAGCTTCAAAATCAGCTTAGTTACTTATATCAACAGCAATCAAATATCGATGCCAGCCAGGAAGGTTCGGATTTCTACTTGGAATATATCCAAGGCCAGATCAGTGACATTCAGTCCAATCTGTCACCGGAGAACGCCCCTGCCATCGGTGAGCAAGCTCTTAATCAACTGATCCAAGAGGAATTGGTGCGCCAGGAGGCGAACAGTCGAGGGCTTAACGTCAGCTCGACGGAGGTGCAGGAACAAATAGAATCCTCCTTTGGTTATAACCCCGAAGCGACTGATCCAGAGCCTACCGCTTTGCCCCCTCTGACCGCGACTAATGAACTCACACCAGAGGCAGAAAATGTGATGCCGACTCCGACACAGATGAGCCAGGAGGACTTTCAGCAGCTCTATAACAACTACCTGCGAGAGGGAATGAAACCCCTCGGCATTTCGGAAAAAATGTACCGTTCTTGGGTCGAATCCTCCTTACTCATCGAGAAGCTACAAGAGCAGATGACGAAGGAGTTACCGGATGAAATCGAGCAGGTCAAGCTGAACTTGCTGAGCGTTGACAATGAAGAGCAGGCGAGTGAGTTGGCCGCCCGTCTGGAGGCCGGTGAGGATTTCCAGACCCTATCCAGTGAATTGGAGGAAGCTGAGGAGCTCACAGGCTACGGCACGGAGTTGGACTGGTATCCGAGGGATATTCTGGAGAGTCAGTTGGGCCCCGATATCGCTGAGACCGCCTTCAGCCTGGAGGTGGGTGAACATAGTCAACCACTGCCTCAGCAGACCGGTCAAGGCGAACCCCGATATATCGTCATTGAGGTCGTCGGCCATGAGATGCACGAAATGAGCGAAAATGTGCGTCAGCAGAAGGGGGAACAGGCCTTCCAGGAGTGGTTGGATGCACAACAGGTTCTGGTCGAGCGACGTTCCTACCAAGACGTGATCCCGACGGAGCCATAGGGCACTCCACTGGAATTGATGCAGGGCATTCGCCCTAGCAAAAGGCTCGATAGCAACGCTATCGGGCTTTCTTTTTTGGGGGGAAGGCAAAACGGTTACTGCTTTAAATTGGCAAGGGGGATTTCATCCGGTATGGCGATGAGCGTCGGTCACGTTGGAAAGGCGCTTGACTTTGTCCAGCACCCTGGCTAATTGCTGGATGTCTTGAACTTCGAGCGTGAAGTACAGCGTGGTGATGTTTTTGTTATTGCGACCGACGTTGACGCCCGATATGTTAATTCCTTCTTTGGTGATGATACCCGCGATCTCGTGCAAGAGGCCAGGACGGTCGTAGGCTTCGATGCAGACCGGGACGGGGAAAACTTCTGGTATAGCGCCCCAACTGACCTCGACTAGTCGCTCTCGTGCTTTCCCCTTGATGCGCAGGATATTGGGACAGTCGCGGCGATGGATCGTGACGCCGCGCCCGCGCGTCACGAATCCGATAATCTCCTCATCCGGGATAGGGTTGCAGCATCGCGCTATCTTGGTCAGCAAATTTCCGGTGCCCATAACCTGGATGCTCTTGACCGGCTGGGGCGGGGGCAAGGGTCCAGTGGTGAGGGCGAGTTCTTCTCCCCCACGGGAGGGCTTTTCCGCAATCTTGCCAGCGATCTGTTGGTTACTGATGTCTCCAAACCCGACCGCTGAGTAGAAATCATCGAGGTTGTCGTGTTCGAAGAGACCGGCCACAGTTTTGTGCCCTAAATGCTCCATTCCCAAGGTCTTCAACTCGCGCTCGACCACATCGCGTCCTTGAGCGATGTTCTTCTCGCGATCCTGATGACGGAACCATTGGCGGATCTTGCTGCGAGCGCGGGTTGTCTTGATGTAGCCCAGGTTGGGGTTGAGCCAATCGCGGCTCGGCGAAGATTTTTTGCTGGTGATGATTTCCACCCGGTCGCCAGTTTTCAGCTCATAATCCAACCCCACTAATTTGTCGTTGACCATAGCCCCTCGGCATCTATTCCCGACCTCGGTGTGGATGTGATAAGCGAAATCGATCGGAGTCGAGCCGGTGGGCAGATCGATGACGTCACCTCTAGGCGTGAATGTGTATACGCGATCTTGAAAAATATCGCTCTTCATCGCGGCCACGAACTCACTGGCGTCGGTGATCTCCTGCCGCCATTCTATCAGATAGCGCATCCAGGCGAGCTTCTTGTCGTATAGGGAAGAGTCGTGATAGACCTCCTCCTTGTAGCGCCAGTGGGCGGCGGCGACGCCGCGCTCGGCGATGCGATGCATATCCTCCGTGCGCAACTGCACTTCGAGCGTCTTGCCGTCATCGCCGATGACGGCTGTGTGGAGGCTCTGGTAATCGTTGTCCTTGGGCGCGGCGATGTAATCGTCGAACTCGCCCGGAATCGGCTTCCACAATCTATGCAGGATGCCCAATGCGCGGTAACAATCCGAAACATTTTTTGTGATGATGCGGATACCGCGAACGTCGTAGACCTGCTCGAAATTGACATCCTTGCGCTCCATCTTGCGGTGGATGCTGTAGATATGCTTGGGGCGCCCCTTGATCTCGGCCTCAATGCCCTCTTTGCTCAGTTCACTCTCAATGATCTTGATGTGGCGCTCGATGCTCCTCGAACGCTCGTTGCGTCGTTCCGAGATCCATTCCTTTATCGTATCGTAAGTTTTCCTATCAAGATACTGGAAACTTAAATCCTCCAATTCCCATTTCCATTGCCACACGCCAAGACGGTTGGCAAGCGGAGCGAAGATCTCCTGTGTCTCACGGGCAAATGCCTTTTTTCGCTGCTCTGGCAGGGGCTCGAGGGTGCGCATGTTGTGCAAACGATCGGCCAACTTGATGATTACAACTCGTATATCCTCCACCATCGCGATGAACATCTTTCGCAAGCTCTCGTAACCCTGGTCTACTTTGGAATGTTTCTTTTTGTGCCGATCATCGATCTGCTCATGCTCAATCTGTTCCAACTTGGTCACACCGTCGACCAGTTTGGCTATCTCTGGGCCGAAATCGGCCTCCAGTTTTTGCAGATCGATGTAGGTGTCCTCTACCACGTCGTGCAAGAGTCCGGCGGCGATGGTATCGGTGTCCATATCGATTTCGGTCAACATAGCAGCCACGGCCAGGGGATGCTGGATGTAGGGGATGCCGGATTCGCGTGCTTGTTCAGCATGAGCTCTCTCTGCCACTGCATAGGCGCGTTGAACTAGAGCTTTCTCCGTTTCGGACCGATATTTGAAGTTGGGGTTTTCTAAAACATCTTTTGAGAAATCGTATTCTTTACTCATTGGAGATTTTAACTTCACAAGCAATGGATGCGAGAATTGTCACTCTTCTTGGGACTATGTTTAGTATAAACCGGTTACTCGATTTGTCAATGAAAAAGTGTCCCTTCATCCTGTGCTGGCTTGTAACATCACAGGAGCGTTTTGTATAAGAACTTGCTATGTTACTCACTTGCCTGTATAGTTTGTTTATCAGTCTGTCTCCCGTGGGCCTGTTGTAGTTAGCTAGGGGCTCTCATAGATGCAAATGGGCTTTAAGTTGGGATGCGAACTGGATTTGAAGGAGAAAAAAATGCGTGTAATTACGGGTAAAGCGAAGGGGCATCGACTGAGGTCGGTCCCTGGGGGAGGAACTCGGCCGATTACGGACCGAGCAAAGGAATCGCTATTCAATGTCATCAGCGGCTACATAGCGGGATCTCGTTTCTTGGATCTGTTCGCCGGCACCGGCGGGGTCGGTATCGAAGCTTTGAGCAGAGGGGCAGCGGAGGCAGTCTTCGTGGAATTGGCACGAGGAGCGTTGCACACGATCCACGAGAACCTGGAACATACACAACTGGAAGATGGCGCCATTGTGGTGGGGGCTAATGTGTTCGAGTTCTTGCTGCGGGACCCAGACCCCTTCGATTTCGTCTACGTCGCGCCGCCGCAATATAAAGGGTTGTGGATAAGAACCCTGCACATTCTGGATGAACGAACTGGTTGGCTGTTCGATGATGGCTGGGTGATCGTCCAGATCGACCCGGATGAGTATGAGGAGCAGGAGCTTAAGAACTTGGTGCTTTTCGACCAGCGATCCTATGGTGGAGTGATGCTCTGCTTCTACGCCCCCGATCCAGCCCAAGAATAGGTAAACGGACGGGCAAGAAAAAAGCCAGTCGTCTATATTAGACGACTGGCTTTCTCGTGTCTAAACTCTGGCTAAAGGTTAAATAAACTACCCGTTTCTATGGCTACATATAGCTTTTACAAATGGGCAAATTATTAATCCTTAGCCCTAAGCCACCTAGCCTAGTAAGGCATTCCTCCGGGCATTCCTGCCCCTGCTCCAGGTCCACCTGGAGGCGATTTTTCCTCTTCGGGAATGTCGGTGATCAGCGCTTCCGTGGAGAGCACCATAGCCGCGATAGAAGCAGCGTTCTGTAGCGCGCCCTTGGTGACCTTGGCGGGGTCGATGATACCACGCTCGACCATATCGACGAAGTCGTTCTGCAACACATCATAGCCGATGCGCAGGTTATCTTGTTCTTTTTGCTGGCGTCGCACGGTGTCGAGAATGACAGCGCCATCTTCGCCCGCGTTTTGGGCGATCTTGCGCACCGGCATTTCTAGCGCTGTGCGCAAAATTTTGACGCCGGTCTGCTCATCCGGATAGGTCATCTTGACCTCGTCGAGCGTGGAGATGGCATTGATCAATGCCACGCCGCCTCCGGGCACAATACCCTCTTCGACCGCCGCGCGGGTGGCCGATAGCGCGTCCTCGACGCGGTGCTTCTTTTCCTTCAGTTCTGTCTCGGTAGCCGCGCCGACGCGGATGATGGCGACGCCGCCAGCCAGCTTGGCCAAGCGCTCTTGCAGCTTCTCACGGTCATAGTCAGAGGTCGACTTTTCGATCTCGACCTTGATGCGCTCCATGCGGCCTCGGATGTCACTTTCGGATCCATACCCGCCGACTACGGTGGTTTCGTCCTTGGTGGAGATGACCTTCTCGGCCCGGCCCAGGTCATCAATCGTGGTATTCTCGAGTGTGCGGCCCTCTTCTTCCGTGATGACGTGCCCACCAGTGAGAATAGCGATGTCCTGCAACATAGCCTTGCGGCGATCGCCGAATCCCGGCGCCTTGACGGCCAAGCAGTTGAGCATACCGCGCAACTTGTTCAATACCAACGTGGCCAGCGCTTCGCCGTCGATGTCCTCAGCTATCACGACCAGATCACGATTACCTTTCTGGACCAATTTCTCCAAGATGGGCACCATGTCCTGAGCGGCTGAAATCTTGTCGTCGTGAATTAGAATGTAGGGCTCCTCGATCACGGATTCCATCGATTCCTGATCGGAGATGAAGTAGGGGGAGAGATAGCCACGGTCGAATTGCATACCCTCGACATACTCAATCTCGAATTCTAGCCCCTTGCTTTCCTCGACGGTGATGACGCCATCCTTGCCGACCTTATCCATTACCTCAGCGATTACCTCACCGATCTCCCGATCTTGTGCGGAAATAGCGGCAACGTTGGCGATCTCGTTCTTGGTGGTCAATGCAATCGATTGGCTGGTGATAGCCTGGGAGATAGCTTCGGCGCCGGCCAGAATGCCGCGCTTGAGCAGCATAGGATTGGCTCCGGCGGCTACGTTCTTCATTCCCTCGGTGATGATTGAGTGAGAGAGCAGCGTGGCGGTTGTGGTGCCATCGCCAGCAATATCGTTCGTCTTGGTGGCCGCTTCCTTCAAAAGCTGAGCGCCCATATTCTCGAAGGGCTTCTCTAGCTCAATTTCTTTAGCCACTGTCACCCCGTCGTGGGTGATGGTGGGAGCGCCCCACTGCTTATCGAGCGCGACATTGCGTCCCTTGGGGCCCAATGTGGTTACAACAGCGTTTGCGACTGTATCAATCCCGCGTTTGAGAGAACGTCGGGCATCTTCACTAAAAACTAATTGCTTGGCCATATTTTTCCTCCTTAAAAATTAACTTGCTTTTCAGGGCCTAACCTGGTTATCTTGCGCGTTGAGCAAAGATTGGGCAAGCGTGAGGCCCTTTTTTGGTTCCAGTTCCGCCAGTTAGGTTACTTTAGCTTGGCAAGAACGTCGCTTTCCCTCAAAATGAGAATGTCTTGACCGTCGTCTGTCTTGAATCCGGTGCCCGCGTATTTAGCGAAGATAACCGTGTCATCGGCCTCGACATCCATTGGAATATATTCGCCGTCTTCATCGCGCCGACCAGGTCCTACGGCAAGCACTTTTCCCTGTTGAGGTTTCTCTTTGGCCGTATCGGGTAGAACCAGCTCTCCCCCGGCGAAAGTTTCCACTTCCTTCTCAATTGGAGCGACGATCAGTCGGTCACCTAATGGTTGGATGTTCATGGACATTTGCCACCTCCTAGTTAATGTGTAAATACGAGTTGTATTTGCTGTATCTGCGTTAGCACTCGTTGCTTGAGAGTGCTAACACGGTCATAATCATACCATAAAATTTATGCTTGTCAAGACCTTTTGTGGGCGTTTGGCAAAATGGATGCCGAGAAATGAGGGTTCGCGTGGTGTTTTCAACAAGAAAGCCCGCTGTGACAACTCACAGCGGGCTTCAAGCTCCCTGCTCGCGAATAATCAGACGACTTTGATAGATGTCCGGATCTCCCTCAGCTTTGTCCTGATCTGCATGTCGGCTTCCATTATGTCAATGTTTTGTGCCGCTGCGATCTCGCCGGAAAGAAACCCGATGCCCTCTTCATAGACACGTTTGCCACGGGTTGTCAGATGATCTTTTTTCTGCTGACGCCAGGTAAGGTCTCGTACCACCTCAGCCACTTGGAGCACATCCCCGGCATGTAGCTTTTCCTTCAAGAACTTGTAGCGGGTTTTGTGGTTAGAGGGTAATTTATCGGGAGAGGAAAGCAATACCTGCCAGATTTGCTCTATCTGGGATTTTGGGATGGCATGACGTATACCTATCGAATCTGCTTCCTCGACCGGAACTCTTAGGCTGATGCTGGGGTCTTGACCCAAAAGCTTGATTTTGTAGTACAAGCTGCTGTCTCCACGCCAAGGTCTTTCTTCGATGTCTGTCACCACACCGGCGCCACGAATTGGATGGACAATTGCATCGCCTCTCTCGAACATAATCATTTTCCTCCTAACTTGCTAAACTATGTCTCTTGTCTAAAGAGACGGGTTATTTCAAGGTGTCATTCTTATGTAGTTCTCGGCGCTGGCTCCGGTTGGGCGAAGACTTCCTGATCAGTCCTGTATTGAACTCAAGCTCTTTCGCATCGGTCAAACACTGTCGACAAACAGTGGTTCTCTTGAGCGTTGTTAGGTCAAAGTCCTAACCGTGACCTGTGGAATTATCTCTTGTCGGTTATGAAGCTGGCTTACGCCCAATTTCACTTGATACTAGCCGGTAGCCTGTTACTTCAGTCGCCCGGCGATTTTATGCTGCATTCTACACAAGAGCGAAAGTGATTAGTCTGGTGCACGAGAAGGTGATGAGTAGACGTTCAAAGTGCCGCTAGAAATCGCGGGTGCACGCTAAAAGCTTGCCGCTTTCCGGAGCACATTATGGGTAAATGTGCATTCTATTTAGTTTGTTCGGGGAGATTAACATCGGCGCTTTGGAGAGACCGGTGTGGTAGGAAAGCATCAAGTAAGCTTTGCCGCCGTCCAACAGTTGGAGTGGAAGGCCGTGAGGTTTATGAGCCTTGGTAATGGCGGAAATCTATGTCAAAACCAACACAAGTCGATTGATTAGAGCTTTTGTGTCCTAGGTCCTTGACGGCAAAATCCTAAAATCTCCCTTTCAGCAATGATCTAGGAATGGAGTACGACTACGTGCATAGCCCTTGGGCCCTTATCCGCTTCCTCGACTCCGAATTCTACTGTATCTCCTCTTCGTAACCAGTAAGCGTCTGTTCTATCGCGGAAGTCGTTCATATGCACGAAGACGTCAGGCTTTCCGTCGTTGCGTCGAATGAACCCATAGCGCTTCTGGTGGTCGAACCACTTGATATGTCCAGTCACTCGATCGTTTTCACTCATTTATTAACTCCTCCTGTTCAACTTTGCGAAAACTTTAACTTCTCTGATACTAGTTCTGCTTTATCGTTGTGATCTGTCTTGTTATTTCTTTTTACTGCTTGCGTCTTATTCTTCTTTTCCAGCTTCCTCTGCAACAGGGATGATTTCCGCTTCGCCTTCGCTAACGACAATATGCTCATAGGTCGGGAGTGGGTTGGGGACACTCGGTGCGCCTGGATAATCTATGGCGAACACCAGCATATCTTCCGAGGACGGCTCCTGCCCACGCAGCAACCGCTCGCTAATAGCCCGCGCTCCCAAGCCTGCAACCATATCGCGGCGATCCTCAACCGCAGCTCCCAGCTTCATCTGCGTCAATCGAAACAAGGGAGATAAAAATACCGGCACTTGCCAGCTTTCGCCATCTTTTTCGCGAATGATGTCAAATATGGCTACGTCGTCTATCCCCTCCGTCGTCATCCTTGTTTCACGCAGCTTGACATGATAGGAACACATACTCACTCCTCGACGATTTCCACGTTCAGCGCTTCAGGCCCTTTGGGAGAATAATGCAGGTGAAACCAAGCCGTCTGTCCATTCTGCGGATTGGCCTCCATATCTCCCAAGAGCTGCTGCTGGTGAAAGAAAATTTCCTCTCCCTCACCAGTGATGATGAAACCATAATGCCGGCGTTGGCTGAACCATTTCACTTCCCCGCGTTGTTTGGGCAACGGCCCAATCTTCCGAAAGCAGGTCGGGCAGAGCATCGGCTTTATAACCCTTCTCCCCCGCCTTGTCAGGAATCTGCGATAGGTGTTGGTTAACACAAAACCACGTCCGCACTTTTGACACACTGCTAATTGGAGTTGGTTTTGCATACTTCTTCTCCGTTACAAACCTCTTGTGCCGGTATTAGCTCTTGTGGGTTCTTTGGCTGACAAATCTTTTAGACTGAGTGCAATTCGGCGTTGTCTCGGATCGATCTCCAATACGCGCACCTGTATTTTCCCGTTGGGCTTTAACTCCGTGCACGTACCATCCCCACCGGGCATTTCGGATTTGTGAAGCAGACCTTCGATGCCTTCTCCTATGTCCACAAACGCGCCAAACTCCACAACTTTTGTCACAGTGCCTTCGATGATCTGATCCGTTTCCAGACTTTCGGTCACAACAGGCCATGGATCGGGCAATAAGCGTTTGCGGCTTAAAGCGATCCGTTCCCGCTCCTTATCCACGCTCAGCACCTGGACCTTTATCTCCTCGCCCACCTTCAGTACATCTCCGGGGTGATCGATGTGTCGCCAATCCAGCTCAGAGATATGGATCAGCCCGTCCACTCCGCCCAGGTCTACGAAGACGCCAAAGTTTACCACGTTGCTAACCACGCCGTCGCGCACATCGCCTTCTTTCATATCTTCGAGCAAGCGCTGGCGCTTATGGTGTCCGGCGGCGCGCTCTGATAGGACGAAGCGATGATTTTGTCGGTTGGCCTCAATCACCGTCAGCGATAGTGTTTGTCCAATCAGCTTCGATTTCGCTTCTTCCAGCCGGTCTCGAGATAAACCCTGTCTTATTGAAGTCAGATGGGAGTTCGGTACAAATCCACGCAGATGCCCAAAAGCTACCAGGACACCGCCTTGGTTAATGTCGACCACTTCGGCGTCGCTCATTTCGCCGCTCTCCAGCATCTCCTTCGCTTCTTTCCAATCCCACTCTTCTAAACCTTGTTTCAACGAGACGGTGATTCCGTCTTCCCTGTCGAGCACTTTCGTGACGCAGACCGGGACCCGAACCCCAGCGTGTAAGCTTTCGCGGTACTTTTGATCCAACTGATCCAGGTCCTGGCGTGGGATCACACCGTCTCGCTTGAACCCCAGGTCTACGAACATCTCGTTTTCCCTGACAGAGAGGATAACGGCTTCACGGAACTCGCCGCGCTTGGGCCGGACGTAATCGTAGCTTTCCTCGATCAGGGCCGAAAATTGTTGTTGTGGGTCAGCACGTCCTTGAGTCATCTGGGTTTATCTGCCGTATCTTTGTTCTTCTTTCTGCTGTCGTTTGCGCTCTCGTCGAGCAGCCTTGCGGCGAGCTATGCGTCGCTGTTCGCTCTTGGAGACGAAGTAGCGCTTCTTTTTAACCGTGCTCATAATACGCGATCGCGCTACTTTCTTGCGAAAGCGCTTGAGTAAGCTGTGCTGTGATTCTCCCGCTCTTAGTTCAACTTTAGTCAACTTCTGTTCACCTCCTTTGTTTGAGTATCATTCTCTAGCTTTTACTCGCTTGTGCGCACCGGATGCAAAGTTCGGTATCCGGTAACACAGCCAATCGATCCGGATCTATAGGCTTGCCACATCGCTTACAGGTGCCATATGTCCCTTGATCAATCTGTTCTATCGAACGTTCTAGACTCGCTGCTCGCTTTTTCAGCCTCTGCAGCATGGCCTGGTCGAGTTCCCAGCGCGTGATGGCTGGGTCTCCTTTTCCCAGCCCGTAATCGGGCTGTTCCGCGGTAGCCGCTTCCAAGGCTGCGATTTGATCCTGCAAACCTCTTAGCTCATGCTGAAGTGCTTTTATTCCGTCCAGCGTTTTAGCCATTTCTATAACTCTATCTACAAACGGCTCGACATAAACGACAAGGACTTGGTTAGCCGTTACCGTATGTCTCGGTTTCGGCGTGAACCAAGTCCACAATGGTTTTTATACCAAGCTTTTATTGGTGTCTCTTTATTCCCCCACTGGCCTGCCCGACCTTAAGGGTTAGACTATGCTTAGTATAATTCGCGTCTGAAGTTCGGAGATTGTGACCAGATATGATGGCTCAGTTTGGTTTTTATCAGAAACCAGGTTTTTCTTTAAGCGCAGCGATATAAACCTGGCTTCTTGTCCGTCAAATTCCAGCTTGTTGAAAAGGGCAGGTTGTTAACTGAGCTCACTTAATCTTCTGACTAAGCGGTGAAGCTTAGTTCATCCGTCATGCCGATGACGGAACGCCGACTTCGTGTTTAGCACTTGCCGTCCCTGTGGTTGCGATTCTCTCACAGTGGACGGAGCGAGATAGCGAATGGTTACGCCGATTATCGTATGTTTCAACATACGCTATAAAAGGTTCTATAACATTATAACATAACTCATAAGCTCTGACAATTGAATTTTTGCAGTCTCTATGCATCCATCGGGTCGAGGCATACAGTATTTTGAGCCGCTCATAGAAGATCTTTGACCGCCTGGGCGACGGAGTGGGGAATTTTGGGCACTGCGTCAATCTCTTCCACGCTGGCCGCGCGGATGGCATCGAGGGACCCGAAGGCCTTGAGGAGCGCCTTGCGCCGCGCTGGCCCCACGCCGGGGATGCTCTCCAGCCGCGATGCCAGCCCGGCCTTGCGCCGACGGGTGCGATGATGGGTGATGGCGAAGCGATGAGCCTCGTCTCGCACGCGTTGCACCAGGAAGAGCCCCTGCGAGCGGCGCGGAAGCACAATCGACTTATCGTGCCCCGGCAAGAAGAGCTCCTCGCGCCGCTTTGCCAGTCCCGCTACCGGCACGCTGTCGAACAGATCAAATTCTTTCAACACTTCCGCGGCCACCTCTAATTGCCCCTTCCCTCCATCCACGAGCAACAGGTCAGGCAACTTGCCCCAGCCCTTGAGATCTCGGGAGCCCAGTGTATCCTCCGATTGAGCGATTCGCCAGCGCCGGAAGCGCCGCTGTAGCACCTCCCGCATGCTGGCGTAATCGTCCGACCCATACTGTGGTCGCTCGCCGCGCACTTTGAAGCGCCGATACAGTGATTTGCGCGGCACACCTTGCACGAATACCACCATGCTGCCGACGGTCTCCGTGCCCTGTAGCGTGGAGATGTCATAACACTCGATGCGGCCCGGCGCTCTGGGCAGCTCCAGCGCCTCCTCCAGTTCGGCCAGGGCTTGCTCCTGCTTGTGCGCATCGGCCTGCCATTGAGCTCGCAGCGCTGCCAGCGTCTCGGCGGCGTTCTCAGCCGCCATCGCCACCAACTCCCTCTTTTTCCCCCGCCTTGGCACCTTGAGCGTCACCTTGGCGCCGCGCTTGCGCTTCAGCCAACGCTCGATGATCAGCGCCTCGTCGATCTGCTCCGGCAGCAGCACCTCTGGCGGGACGTATGCGGCCTCCTCGTAAAACTGCTTCAGAAAGGCCGCCATCACCTCCCGGTCCTCCTCATCCTGGGCGCCCTCCAGCACGAAGTACTCCCGCCCCAACAGCTTCCCACCACGAATGAAGAAGACCTGCACGCAGGCGTCGTCCTCGTCGCGGGCGAAGGCGATCACATCCTGGTCGGCGCCGGCCGTCGAGATGATCTTCTGACGCTCGACCACGCTCTGCACCGCTTGCAGTTGATCGCGCAGCGAGGCGGCTTGCTCGAACTCCCACCGATCAGAGGCCGCCTGCATGCGCTTCTCCAGATCGGCGATCACCTCTTCGCTGTGCCCCTCCAGGAAGCGAATCAGACCCCGGATCATGGCTCGATATTCCTCCTTGGTGACCGCGCCGATGCAAGGTCCCAGGCAGCGCTTGATCTCGTAGTAGAGGCAGGGGCGCTCGTCCTCCCCGCTGATCTTGCGATTGCAAGTCAGGTAGGGGAAGGACTTACGCAGCAGATCGAGTGTCTCGTGGACTGCCGAGGAGGATGTGAAGGGTCCGAAGTAACGGCTGCCGTCCTGCTCCATCCGACGGGTGATGATGACTTTTGGGTAGGGCTCGGCCCAGGTGATCTTGATATAGGGGTAGCGCTTATCGTCCTTGAAGCGCACATTGTAGCGCGGGCGATGCTTCTTGATCAGGTTGGCCTCGAGGATCAGCGCCTCCAGCTCCGAATCGGTGACGATGAACTCGATGTCGCTGATCTCGGAGACGAGTACGCGGGTCTTGGGATTTTCCTGGGCGGAGGCATGGAAGTAAGAGCGCACCCGGTTCCGCAGATCGACCGTCTTGCCCACGTAGATGACGCTGCCATCCGCATCATGCATCAGGTATACGCCGTGCCTGTGGGGCAGAGTTTCGATCTGGTTCTGAATGTGGGGTGATAGTTCAATCATGATGACATTCAAGCGCAACGCACTTTTGGAAGCGCGTTGCACCTGTGAGAGCAACAAGATGTTTACGTCGGTGTGAGGCTGTCGGAGGGGGAGAGGTGGTCGAAGGGGTTGTCTACGGCCAATCCTTCTGCATCGGCGGCTTGCATTTGCTGCTGATCGCCGCTCACGAAGATGAGCGCGAGTCGGCGACGGGCCAGGGCCTGATGTTGGCGCAACGCGATGGCCAGTTGGACGGTGTCGTAGGCCTTGAGTGGATATTGCTGGGTCAGGCGGGCGGCGGCGTGAAAGTCTCTGGAAATGACTGTAGCTAAATCGAAAGTCGTTTCGGCATCTGGCAAGAGACTATTGAATATCAGGGTTGTGTTCGCACTTCTAACTGTGCGTGGATCGAGTAGGTCAACAACCTCCCTGACCCATTCGCTGTCGGGGTCATCGACGTAGTATTTGACTATCGCGCTGGCATCGAGGAAGTAATGGTTCATTGATTAACGCCTATTCTGGATGATGATTTCGCTGAGCATAGGCTCTAGCTCCAAGTTCCTCAGTTCTTGGATAACGGCCTCTTTCTCCTCCGGCAACGCCTCCCACTGAGCTGCCGCGGCTCGCTCCTGCGGCGTCAAGTCGCGAATCAGCCCCTCCGCCTTGAGCTCGGCCAGCACCCGCTCCAGCCAGGACGCCCGTGTTTCCAGTTCCATCAACTTGGTCGCTACCGCCGTCATGTCACACCTCCCTC
>CAZDYW010000005.1:0-2665 GCA_964509655.1 uncultured Anaerolineales bacterium | reverse complement strand
CGTGTTTCCAGTTCCATCAACTTGGTCGCTACCGCCGTCATGTCACACCTCCCTCTTCGTCAGCCTTTGAGCTTATTGTAGCACCATCGCGCTGTCTTGACAACGATTCTGCTCCCAGCGCCGATAGTATCACCAACGAAGCCAAGCCTCGCGCTACCCAGGCTAAGGGGTGTGTTCGGGGGCGGCGGACGACGAGCTTGATGAGCTCCAGTCGATCCTTGGGCAGTTGATCCTCTGTCGGTGTGGAGGCCGACAATCGCTCTCCCGTCTGCCAATCATAGAGCCCCACGGTCAACCGGTAATCCTCCGGTGTCAGGTTCTTGGGCAGCGTCACGGTGTGCGGATCGACGATGATCTCACCGGCATTCCAACTCCAGGTGGGTCGCTGACCGTGGTCTGCCGCGCCGTCGTCCTGCCAGATCAGCTCTCCGGTCGGGCTCAGCAGATGGACGAAGATACTCAGGTCATCGGTTACCGGTTCCGTCGTTTGCCAATAGAGAACCAGCGGCACGCGCTCCCCGGGCGCGGCTTCGCGCGAGCGCAGATCGTAGCCCAGGAGGCGATAGGGGGTCTCATCATCCCCAAAGTGGACCGACAGCGGATGTTCGGGTTTGGTGTCAGTCGAGAGCGTGGGGTAGAGCCAGGCGTAGGGCACGCCGTCGAACCCCACTTCGTGCTCCGGTGTGCGGGCGGCGTAACGCTCCCAGAGTGCTCCCCATTGCTCGATTTTGTAGTCCCGTGCTACATAGTTGCGGTGGAAGGCCAGATAGTCGGCCGGGTGGTCGATCTCCACCGTAGTGCCGTGAAAGGTCTGGTTGAAGACGTGCTCCAGTTGGGCGGCGACGGTGAGCTCTTCCGCGTTGGGCCGAGCGTTGAGGTGTGCAGTCAGCTCCGCGTAACCCTCTCCCTCCTCGCCGATGAGGATTGCCCGCGCGGCCGCTGATGGCCCGCCGGCAATCCAGTTGAGCGCTGTACCGTAGTAGGGATGGTGGGGTAGAGTCAGCGCAGCTTGGGCCAGCACCGGGAGCGCCATCAGCGCCAAGGCCAGCTGCCGACGCTCACCGGTCAGCCGCCGCGCCCACGCGACAATGCCGGCCGCGGCCAGCACGTCCAGCGCTGGTAACGCGGGAAGTATGTAACGCGGCATTTTCTTGGCTCCCAAGCACATCTGGGCGAGAAAGAAAAAGGCGTAGGAGAGCAGGAGCAGGTAATCAATGGAGAATGGAGAATGGAGAATGGAGAATAGTGAATTGCGTCGGCGGAGCAGGCTTGCGATGCCCAAACCCGCCGCCACTGCGAGGAAGATCAATTCCACCTCGCCGCTGCGAAACAGCAGCGCGATCACATAGAAGAGCGGGCCGGGGTCTTCGAGCATCACTTCACCGAGGAACAGGGTCGGCGTGTCGTGGGCGGAGGTAGCGTGGCGTTCGAGGCCCCATTTCACCGCCGCCAACCCTTTTCCCGGTTCCACCCACATCACGGGCCAGAGCGCGAAGTAGATGATGACGGCGATGAGGAGCCAGATGAATAAATTGCCGATTGCAGATCGCAGATTGCGGACTGCGGATTGCAGATCGCGAGCTGCAACTTCGCTCACCAAGAGAACCAAGGCTGTGAAGGGAACGAGAAAGATGGCCGGAATCTTGACCAGAAGCGCCATTCCGCCCAGCGCACCGGAGAGGAGCAGCCAGAAAACTGGACGCTTACTCACAGCAGAGGCGGCTCCCGCGCCGCTTACACCTCCGGAAATGTCCCTGCGGCGACAATAGACGAGCAACGCCAGCGCCGAAAGAATCATCAGCGTGGACATCAGCGCGTCCAGGTGGAGGACCTTGGACTGGGCCAGTTGGTAGGGGCTGAGGGCCATAAGCAGTCCTGCGACGCTGGCTATCTCCTCATCGAATAGCTGCCGGAGCATCAGGTAGGCCGCGACGATGCCCAGCGCGATCAGCAAGGCTAGGGGTATCTGGGCTGCGGCGATCTCCGCTATGGGCACCGGCCCGAAGAAATGGATCGGCTCAAAGTCCGGGGGCACCGTGTGGGCGGCCGGCTCGATGCCGGATATCATCCAGTAGAGCTTCAGCCCGATGCCAGAAGGCCACATCAGCGTCACGCCTGGGTGCTCGGAATAGACGGTGTTGGCCCAGTCCCCTGCCAGCATCGCCTCAATGAAGTGGGCCGAGCGCAAGTACCAGACCAGCGGCCGGGAGACGGGCCGTATGGCGCGGGGGAGAAAAGCCAGGAGGAAAAGCAGCAGTGAAAAGGGGATGATGAACTTGGGATTGCGGGTGACTAATTGCTTTTCAGGTGAAGCCCCTGTTGAGCGGCCTTCACACTGGTGTGAGAGCGTCGTAGGCATATAGAATCTGCCCTTTTCTATTCCATCGCCCGCTCGATGGCTAAAGGCGGCAGATCGTAATCCTTCAACATCTCCCGCACGATGCGCTCGCTCCGCCTGGCGTCGCGCGTGGCCTGAGCGGCTCGCTTGAAGAGCTTTTCGCCCAGCCGGTCGAGATAAGCGTGATACCCATCCACCGCCTTTCCGACGACAACGCCATCGATTGGCAACTCAATTTGGTAGACATTCGACCTGGCGGCGTAGATGACATAACGGGCTTTCGTATCATCTCCCTCCAAGGCGCCTACCTTCTGTCCATCCTCGTCG
>CAZDYW010000004.1:22688-28831 GCA_964509655.1 uncultured Anaerolineales bacterium | reverse complement strand
AATTATTATCGGCATCGATGTTTATTTGTCAAATCGGCCCAGACTACCTTCTTTGAGTTCCACTCCAGCTTTGCGGAATGGCAAAATGCTTGCCTTTTTACCTGTTTTATGGTAGAATGTCTTCCGCACGAGGTGGGTGTGGCCTAATGGTTAAGGCACCTGGTTGTGGCCCAGGCGATTGTGGGTTCGAGTCCCATCACTCACCCTTGAGCCGGATTGCAAAATCCGGCTTTATTATTGCCCCCGTAGCTCAATTGGACAGAGCGCCGGACTTCGAATCCGTAGGTTGCGCGTTCGAATCGCGCCGGGGGCGTTTGCCAATTGATTAGATAGCTTCCCCCCACGTATATCCCCTCCACTACATCTAACCAGCAACAAACAAAATTAGTAAAAGCTCGAACATCGCTTGAGATGAGCCAGACGGATGCTAAAAGCGATGATTTGAGCATCGAGAACACCTATCCGCTCAGCATAACTCGGAAGACGGATTTGGGTAGCGCCACATACCAGGACAGGAGAGAAGCACCTAGAAGCTTCTGTATCCTACTTGCACGCAAGAGCGGTTGTGTCAACTGCTAACAAGCAGCAGGCTTGTTCCCTAGCGGGGTCTACCCTGTACGGAGATGCTTTGTGAAACAGACTACTCTCAGGCAAACTGCTCGACCAGAATATCCTCAAGCTTCGGTTGGCCAATAACTTGCAGTTCATAGCGCACGCGATCAACCGGATGGCGCACATCGATCAACCTGCGAAGGTCAATTGGAGTAGCAGCAAGGATCAAATCACAATCAACGGCGTTAATCGTCTCTTCCAATTCCGCTATCTGCTCATCGCTGTAGCCCATCGCCGGCAAAAGCGCGCCGATGTGAGAGTACTTCTCAAAAGTAGCTGCTATAGAACCAACCGCGTAGGGACGCGGGTCGACCAACTCCGCCGCGCCTAACCGCCGCGCGGCCACAACTCCAGCGCCATAAGCCATCTCTCCATGAGTCAGCGTTGGGCCATCCTCAATCACCAGCACCCTTCGCCCCTTGATCGCTTCCATGTCACCGACGAAAATGGGTGAGGCGGCTTCTATTATTACAGCATCGGGGTTGACACGGTAGACATTTTCTCGCACCTGGATGATGCTCTCAGGGTCTACGGTGTCCACTTTGTTGATCACCACTACATCCGCCATACGCAGGTTGGCCTCGCCAGGATGGTAGCGGATTTCGTGGCCGGCGCGGTGGGGGTCCGCCACGACGATGTGGAGATCGGGACGATAGAGAGGTAGATCATTGTTGCCACCATCCCAGACAACAATATCGGCTTCTTGCTCCGCTTGTCGCAGGATGGGCTCGTAATCTACTCCAGCATAAACTACCACATCCCGGTCGAGGTGGGGCTCATATTCCTCCCGCTCCTCAATGGTGCATTTATAGCGCTCCAGGTCCTCGTAAGTGGCAAAGCGCTGCACAGCTTGGGCGACTAAATCGCCATAGGGCATTGGGTGACGAACCACTACCACGTTCTTGCCCATCTGCTGGAGCAGGTCACAGACGTAACGGGTAGTCTGGCTCTTACCGGATCCGGTGCGCACGGCACAGATGGAGACGACGGGCTTTTTGCTCTCCAACATCGTGGCATCGGCTCCCAGAAGCCGGAAGTCGGCTCCGGCGGCAAGCACCTGGGAGGCTTTGTGCATCACATATTCGTGGGAGACATCGGAATAGGCGAAGATCACTTGATCCACCTGATGGCGGTGGATCAGATCATCTAGCTCGGCTTCCGGGTAGATGGGGACACCATCGGGATATAACTCGCCGGCCAGTTCCGGTGGGTATCGGCGTCCATCAATGTTGGGAATCTGAGCCGCAGTGAAGGCGATGACTTCATAATCCGAGTTATCTCGGAAGTAGACATTGAAGTTATGAAAATCCCGCCCGGCGGCCCCCATAACGATTACACGGTTCTTCCTCACAGGCCATTCTCCTTAATTGCCTCGAATTCGCAGGTTCATTCTTTCCCTCGCAAGAGGAAAATCCACAGTAACAAGGGCACGATCCAGACCAAAAGACCGAGGCAAATCGGTAAGGCACCCCAGCCTGGCCCGATGTAAGTGCCAAGAATATAGCCATCATCAGCCGCGACTAAGATGCCGCTCGCGCAGCAGGTTACAGAGCAACATAGGGCGAGTACGACACCAACAAGGGTAATAATTGTAGCGGTTTGTTTTGTCATTTTTTTCTCCCATTATCAACTTTATGAGCCCCTATGCTATACGTGCCAGCAGAATGCCAAGCTCATACAATAGCAAGAAAGGCCCCATGATCAACAACATATTGACCGGATCGGTGGTCGGTGTGATGACCGCGGCTCCAGCGGCGGCGCCGATGATCACGGCCCGACGGGCCTGCGCAAAGCCCTTGTGCGTCACAACGCCTATCTTAGCTAGGAAGTACATCAACAAAGGGGTCTCGAAGACCAGACCGGCCCAGAGCAATATATTGCCGATGAACGAAATATAACGGTCGATGGAGTAACGCTGATCGACGATGTCGGGCAAGAAGCCCTGGAGGAAAGGAAGCGCGGCTGGAAGCAGAACCTCGGCGGCGAAGACCACGCCAAGGGCGAAGCTCAATCCTGCGACCGGTGCGCCGATGATGATGTAACGTTTCTCGTTAGGCATCAGGCCCGGCGCCACAAACTGGAATAACTGGTAGACAAGGATCGGCATCGTCAGTACAAGGCCGATCATGACGGAAATCTTGAAGAAGACAGCCGGCGCTTCCGTGGGAGAGATGGCGATGGGGATGTGATCGCCAAGGGGAGAGACCAACAGTTTCAAGACCGGGCGAGTGAGGAAAGTGCCGATCACGACGCCGATCAAGAGCGCGATGACAGCTCGCAGCAAGCGCTGACGCAGTTCTTCAAGATGGGCCAGAATGGACATGGTCTGCTCTTCGGTCACGATTCCTCCGAAGCAGCATCACTAGGGGCAGTGACATTATTCATTACATCTTTCACATCCTCACCGATCTTATCTGTTTCGCCCTTGGTGAGCTCAACTTCTTTCTGGATGGCGGAGACGAACTCGTTTGAAAGATCGCGGAGTTGCCGTGAAAGCCGCCCCATAGCACGCGCCAATTCTACCATACGTTGGGGGCCGACCACCAAAATGGCAATGATCAAAATGACGATCACTTCCGCAGGCCCGACATTCATAAAGTTCAATACGCGCTCCCCTCTCTCTCTTCAACAGCTTGCTTTATCTCACCCTTGCATTTCACCACAGCGCCGAGCACACCGTTTACAAAACGCGGGGCGCTATCCGAACCGAACATCTTGGCTAACTCAACTGCCTCATTGATCGCCACTTTGAACGGTGTCTCGTCATCCACTGCGAATTCAAAGATCGCCATGCGCAAAATATTGCGGTCGATATAAGCCATCTGCTCCAAAGGCCACTCCGGGGCATGCTGCCGGATGAAGACATCGAGCACATTGCGATGCTTGAGTACGCCTATTACCAGATGGCGGCCGAAATTAGTGTATGACTTCGATAAACACGCTTCGGCCATTTGACGGTCCAGCACAACACCGGCTGGATGATCAACACAGTCGATTTCGTACAAAACTTTCAGCGCTACGATGCGAGCCTCTCGACGGCCCCTCACTTTGCCCCCTCTCCCTCCAGATCACTTTAGCTGAGAGGGATAGGCCACGTCCTCAATGTGCACATCGACCGCTCGGACCGCAATACCAACCATGTCCTGGATCGCACGAGTGACCTCAGCCTGGATTTGACGACCGACACTGAGCATATTGATATCAGGCTCAGTGACGATGTATAGCTTGACATACACTTGATCTTCGATCACCTCGATTTTGACGCCATTGTTTTGCAGGATGCGCTTCACACCGGGCGGCGAGACCAGGCGAGCGACTCCTGGCACAGCCAGTGTCGTGAGCCGTGCAGTAGTCGTCAGCACCTCCGGCGCTATGGTGATCTTGCCAATTTTAGCTTGCGTTTCCATTTCACGCCTCTCCCGTTACTCCTCGATTTACCAATTCGCCCTAACCTTGCATCACCAGGCCACCATCTACAGTCAAGACCTCACCCGTGATAAAAGCCGCCTCGTCAGAGGCCAGAAAAGCCACGGCGTAGGCGATTTCCTCGGGTTCGCCCATGCGCCCCAAGGGGGTAGCTTCAATGGCCTGCTGTTTCAAATCCTCTGATAGATCAGCCGTCAACGCAGTGGGGACGAAACCCGGCGCGACAGCGTTAACGGTGATATTGCGCGGCCCTAACTCCTTGGCCAGGCTCTTGGTGAAGCCGATGACACCGGCCTTGGAGGCTGCGTAATTAGTCTGTCCCGCTTGGCCCGCGATGCCGGAAACGGAGCTGATGTTGATGATGCGCCCTCTCCGCTGCCGTACCATCGGGCGGGCAGCCGCTTTGCAGCAGTTGAAAACCCCCTTGAGGTTGACGTTCAACACGATGTCCCAATCATCCTCTTTCATCAACATCAGCAGTTGATCGCGGGTGGTACCGGCGTTGTTGACCAGGATATCGATCTGACCGAAGTTATCGATCGCAGCCTTGATCAGCGTTCCGGCTTGCTCGAAGTCGCCGATATCGGCCTGCACCGCGATGGCCTCTCCGCCCTCATCTTGAATGAGCGACACAACCTCGGTCGCAGCCTCTGCGCTGCGATTGTAATTTACTACGACTCGGGCACCACGACGGGCCAACTCCAACGCGATAGCCCTCCCGATGCCGCGCGATGCGCCCGTGACTACGGCGGTTTTGTTCTCCAAGTTCATCGGTATCTCCATCCTAGATTGGTTCAATGTCTGAGATTGAACCAAACTTCTCAGTTGGCTCGCTAATCGCCCGTATCGGGGAACACAAATAGCGGCTCATCGGGGTTCAGTTCGGCGGCACGGGCGACATCCTCTTGAGCCTGGGGATCGGCGGGGTCTTTCAGGTATCTGGCCCATCCTTGCAGGAAATAAGCCGCCGCCAGATCGGGCTTCACTTCTAGCGCCGAGGTAGTGCTCGCTATGATCCAATCTGCCAACTCCTTCTCCCAGCCCTCGGCAACGGTCCCCACTATGAGGGGAGTGGCAAGGTCGAAGATTTGATCGGGAGTATAGGAATGCATGACGTTCAAGGCTGCGGCGTAGTCGCCGTAGAAAACATTGGTCAGCAAGGGGTAGACGCCCTCAATATCCCTTCGCCCTTGGGCTGTGAGGCGAATCAAGGCTGCATTCCAGGCCACGGTCTGATCTTCAACGTCCAGGGCCATCGCTTCCTCAATGGTAGCCCAAGCATCCTTCCACAACCCGCCTTCAGCCAGTTCCACCGCGCGGTTATTCAGATCGCGCAGCTCGGAGGGGGACGATTCGGGCAAAGGTGTGAGCGATACCTCCACCATTTGCTCACCGTCCCAACGCAGGACAGTGTATTGCACCAAACGCACGCCGCAGGCATAACAAAAGACGTAGGGATCGGTGGCGTCGAGAATAACCTCGCCTATGCCGTCATCGTTGAGATCCTCTACGTAGCCTCCACCAGGGCTAGGGCTGAAGCTGAAGGCTTCGGCACTCAATTCCGCACCATCGAAACTGAGTAAATGATAAGTGCCACCGTGAGCGCCGGCCCCGCCGTGGACTTCCAGCCAGACGTGGCTCGGCTCCACTTGAACCCGCTCGATACCGCCTTCGAAAATATAATCGGGGCCCAGAACGTCTTCCTCTTCAGGATCCAAGTCCAGGCGGGCCAACTCTTGCCAATCCCCGCCGGCGTGAGTATAGATGGCGACGAAATGACTGGGCACCGGATCGAGATTATAGCTTCGCATCCCGATGCTGAAAGCAGCCCAAAGGGGACGGCCATTGCTAGAGCCATCCAGAGGCAACACTTGCACTCCATCAAAAGCGCCTTGAGGAAATTTCGCTGAAATGGTGGCGCTTAGAATTTCCGTATCGGGCGGTTCTGCGGTGCCGCCGGGAACACATTCGCCTCGATAGAAGGCCCACTCTTCACACTCGCTGCCATCGGGGAAGACACAATAGCCCACTTGCCCTTCATCCGTTTCGCGGATTTCGACCTGCCCGCCCTGTTCCTCACAATAGACGGCGGCCGGATTGGCCAA